>JALYXI010000164.1 GCA_030947245.1 Acidobacteriota bacterium | reverse complement strand
ACGATCGGCAAATCAAGGCACTCGCCGATAAACTGATGCTCGCCCCGGCTGATCCGCACCTGGATTGTTCTCTTCACCAGTGTTCGGACCCAGTATACAGCAGGCTGCCAATTCTGGGTTCCCGTTGAGGCGTCTTGTACGCAGGTAAGCGCTGCTACTTACGGCGCACTACACCAGTGACCGTTACCGCCCGAATCGTCGGCCACTCGGAAGCTAAGAAGCAAATGGAACATTACCGCGATATGTCGGCTAGTCTGGTGTAGTGTCCGCAAAATAACTAGACAGTTACTTTTTCCGTTTTATGGTTTTCGGGCCAGTGCAGCCTGACTGGATCTGCTCCAGCGTGCGGCGGCGCCGGGAGAGCTTCTCCTGAATCGAATCTACGGTCGCGGTCCAAACGAAGGGTCTGGGGCTTTCATTCCAGGCGTTGAGAAAAGCGGCAGTAGATGCCTATAGATCGGCGACCCTGAGGAAGACTCCGCGCTTGATTACAGCTACCAATTAGGTGATATCGGGCGGCTATGAGGTCCCGTAAACACTTCGCCGTTACGCGCGGGTTGAAAAACGCCGAGGTGTCCGACTGACAGCAGGTTGGCCCCGTGCGTTAGGTTAAGGTCTGTGGAATTCGAGTGGGACTCCCGAAAGGCTGTTGAGAACTTAAAGAAGCACGGAGTGCTTTTCGAGGACGCCGCAACGGTGTTCCTTGATCCCATGGCAATGACGTTCCTTGATCCGGATCACTCGGAGCAGGAGCACAGAGAGATTACGCTTGGCTATACAATGAAGGGACATTTGATGTTTGTCTCTCATTGTCAGCGTAAGGGTGGGATTCGCATCATCGGCGCAAGGCCTGCAACCCCAGCGGAACGAAGACAATATGAGCAAGAAACCAGTGGCGAAACACAGTGACGAAATGCGGCAGGAGTATGATCTTTCGAAGTTGAGTGGTGGTGTACGAGGAAAATACCACGACCAGGCGGCCGCCGGAACCAATCTGGTGTTGATTGAGCGCGATTTAGTTAAGGTTTTTCCTGATGGGAAGGCCGTGAACAAGGCCCTGCGGGTTTTGGCAGAAGCTGCGCGAGAAACTGCGGCGGAATTCTGGCGGCGCCAGAGTCATTTAATCGGCAGGGCTCGCACTCCGGCAGTAGCGCGTCGAGTCACTCCAGATAGAGTCATAGCGTCATGGTGAACCTATCGCGAATTATGCTTTGCGGTTTTCGCCCGTTCACGGCCCGGTCCCACCATCGAGGCCCGAAATAGCAGCCTAACGTCCGAGCCAGAGATCTGCGATTTTCATCCAACGGCGGCAGCGCGGCCCACCAAGCGGTTCGGAAGTTTGGAATCTAAGAGAAAATGAGACCAATGCAAATTATTGCCGTCATTTTCGCCATTTTTTCGGGGACGCTTGAGCTTTTGGCGGGGGACTCCGCAAAGGTTTACGTCTACGCCCGACGGGGCTCGGCAGCTCGGTCTTGGCTTTCGATCACCTGCGATGACGTGCTTGTTGCTGAACTCAAGCAGGGCGCATTCTTCGCGATCAACGTTGCACCCGGGAGCTATACTTTTTCGGTAGAAAAAGGAGTTCCTTTGTCTGTCGATGCCCAGTTGAGAGAGGACTCCTTCATTCGCTTGGGTTGGAGCTATGGAATCAGCCGGTCTCCCGAGGGTGTAGAAAGGATTGTGTAAACGCGATTCTCCAATAAGCAATGAGAATAGGAGAACCGAATGGCAATCAGAAAAGAGCTTATCGACGAGTTGATGGCAACCAGCGATGGTCCTTTGATCGGTCCGGACGGGCTGTCAAAGGAACTGATGAAGGCATTGGTGGAGCGGATGATGGCGGGTGAGTTGAACCATCATCTGGGCTACGAGAAGCACGAGGTGGCCGGCTATAAGACTGGCAACACGCGCAACGGAAAGAGCAAGAAGACGTTGAAAACGGAATCGGGAGAGGTGACCATTGCAGTGCCCCGGGACCGCCAGGGCACCTTCGAGCCGCAGATCATCGAGAAGCACCAGACCCGGTTTGAAGGGTTCGACGCGAAGATCATTTCCATGTATGCCTTGGGCATGACGGTACGGGATATCCAGGGCCACTTGCATGAGATGTACGGCGTGGACGTCAGCGCCGCGCTCATTTCCGAAGTGACCGACAGCGTTCTGGATGAAGTCAAAGCGTGGCAGGATCGGCCGCTGGAAGCGCTTTATCCGATTGTTTACCTGGATGCGCTGATGGTGAAGATGCGGCAGGACGGCAAGGTGGACAATCGGGCCGTGTTTACAGCCATCGGCATCAACATGGACGGCGAGAAGTCCGTACTCGGCCTATGGGTCAACGCCACGGAAGGGGCGAAGTTCTGGATGTCGGTGCTGATGAATCTGAAGAACCGTGGAATGAAGGATGTTTTTATCATCTGCACGGAGGGACTAAAAGGGTTTCCGGACGCGATCGAAGCGGTCTTTCCCAGCACTCTGGTGCAGACCTGCATCGTGCATCTGATCCGTGCCAGCCTGAACTTCGTGAGCTGGAAAGAGCGCAAAACCGTGGCGGCGGACCTGAAAGCGATCTACCGTGCGCCCAGCGCTGAGATGGCGGAGTTGGCCCTCAAAGAGTTTCGCATCAAGTATCCCAAGCACCAGGTGGTGGCCGACGTATGGGAACGGAACTGGCAGCGAGTGATCCCCTTCTTCGAGTTTCCCGAGGAGATCCGTAAAATCATTTATACGACCAATGCGGTTGAGTCGCTGCACATGACCCTACGTAAGGTAACGAAGAATCGCGGCTCGTTCCCCAGTCAGGAAGCCGCCATCAAGCTGATCTATCTGGCCCTGCGGAACGTATCGAAAAAGTGGCACTCGGTCCAGGGTTGGCGCGAAGCGCTCAGGCAATTCACCATCCGCTGGCCCGACCGGATCGAGCAGTCGCGGGTAGCTTGAAAGTCAAAACCTTTCAATGAATAAGGAATCGTGTTTACACAAAACTCTTGACACTACCGCGCGAAAGAGCCAACCAGAAACACCACCGCGGTCAGCAGGCCGCCGCGCAGCGGAGTCACTCGGCCACCTCTGCCTACCGCACCCGCCGGTGCTCCTTCAAGAGGCACCGGTCCATCACCACATCCAGTCCAGCGCCGCGCGCTCTTTCCGCAGCCGCTTCATGTACAACCCCTTCCTGCAGCCACAAGCACTTCGCCCCAATCCGGATTGCCGCTTCCGCGATCTCCGGCACAAATTCACTCCGGCGGAACACATTCACCATATCCACCGGCACTGGCACGTCCTCCAGCGATCCGTAAGCCGCTTCCCCTAGCACTTCCCGCTCCTTCGGATTGACCGGAATAATCCGGTAGCCCACGCTCTGCATATACTCCGAAACGCCATAGCTCGCGCGCCACGGCCGCCCGTTCAGGCCCACAACCGCGATGGTCCGCGTGCCTCGCAGAATCGCTTCAATCCGCCTCAGAAGCGCGCTCCTTGCGCGGCGCATTCGGTTTCCGCCCCATGCTCCGCTTCAGCTTTTCCATCTCCTCCGTATCCAGGTACCGGAACTCGCCGGGACGCAACGGGCCCAGGCTCAAGGTCCCGATCCGCACGCGCTTCAGCTTCTCCACGAGCAGCCCCAAATGCCGGAACATCATGCGGATCTGGTTCGTCCGCCCTTCAAACAAACGGATCTCGTACCACGGATTGTCTGCCCGGCGCACCAGCTTCAGCCCCGCCGCCCGCGTCATCCGCCCCTCCACAGGAAGCCCGTGCCGGAACTCCTCTTCCTGGTCCGCTGTCAGCGTTCCATTCACCTTCACAAGGTACGTCTTTGCAATGTGATTCGCCGAAGCCGTTACCGCGTTCGCCAAGTCGCCGTCGTTGGTCAGAAGCAGCAGCCCTTCGCTCGCATAATCCAGGCGGCCCACCGGATACACACGCTCTTTCACCCCGCGAATCAGATCCATCACCGTCGCCCTGCCTTGCGGATCGCTCACGGTCGTCACATACCCGGTGGGCTTATTCATCGCAATGCAGATCAGGTTCTTCGGCCGGTGCAGCAGCTTTCCGTCTACCTTGATATGGTCCGTGTCCAGATCCGCGCGGCTCCCCAACTCCACAATCACCGCCCCGTTCACCGTCACCCGGCCTTCCACAATCATCTGCTCGGCTTTGCGGCGCGATGCAATCCCCGCCGCCGAAACTATCTTCTGCAATCGTTCAAGCGCCATCGTCCGTGCCCTCCGCCGGAGGTTGGGCCACCGGGTCTTCGTCAGCGGCCGACATGCGCCGGATCTCCTCGAACTCCTTAATCGAAGGCAGTTCGCTCATGTCTTTCAATCCGAACTGCACCAGAAATTCACGCGTGGTCTTGTAAAGGATCGGCTTGCCAACTACGTTCTTCCGTCCCGCGGCCGCAATCAGCTTGCGGTCCAGCAGTGTCTTCAGCACGCCCGCGCCCTGCACCCCTCGAATCTCCATAATCTCCGGCGCCGTGATCGGCTGCTTGTAAGCGATCACGGCCAGCGTCTCCAGGCTGGCCAGTGAAAGCTTCATGGCCGGCTGCATGTTGCGGACAAACTGCCGCACTTCGTCATGGTGTTCCGCCTTGGTCGCCATCGCGAAGCCGCCCGCCACTTCGCGCACCGCGACTCCGTGCTCCGGCTTTTCATACTCCGCCGACAGCTCCCGAAGCGCCGCCGCCACCACCTCCCGCTCTTGCCCCAGCGCGGAAGAAATCTGCTCCACGCTCAATGGCTGGTCTGTCAGATACACCACCGCTTCAATCACGGCGCGCAGCCGTACGTGGTCCCCGGGTGTTTCCTCCGCGGCCGGCGTCTCCGGTTCGGGCAATAATTCTTCCGCGCTCACTTCTTCCATTCGCTACTTATAGTCCTCGTCCGCCGCCCCGGCGAAAGCTTCCGCGTACATCTCATGCTTCTCCAGCGCGATCTCGCCGAAAAGCTCCTTCTGCACAATCCGGACCGCCTGCATTTTCACCAGTTCCAATACGGCCAAAAACAGGCAGATCATCGCGCGTTGGCCGCGCTGCTGTTCCATCACCTGCAAGATGAAAATCGGCTTGCCGTTGTGCGCGCGGTCCAGCAATCCCCGCACATGCGCCACCATGCCCGAAATGCTCACTTCCTCGGCGTCCACCTCATACACGGGCCTGGTCTTCGCCCGCTCCAGCACTTCGCCAAACGCCTTCACCAGGTCGAACAGACCTACCGCCAGCCCCGGATCGTCATCTTCGGATAGGAAGTTCTTCAACTGCGGATTCGACCAGATGTTGTCTTCGATCATCCGCTTCTGCTGCAACATCTGCGCGGCGTTCTTGAATTTCTCGTGCTCAATCAGCCGCTCCACCAATTCCTGCCGCGGGTCGTCCGCGCCCTCTTCTTCCTTCCGCAGCGCCGGGTCCATCGGCAGCAGCATCCGGCTCTTGATATGGATCAGCGTCGCCGCCATGAAGACGAACTCCGCCCCCAGGTCGATATCCATCTCACGCGCTTTGTCCAGGTACTCCAGATACTGGGCCGTAATCGTCGCAATCGGAATATCCCGAATGTCGATCTGTTGCTTCCGGATCAGATCCAGCAGCAGGTCCAGCGGTCCCTCGTACTGATCCAAATGAAAATTTAACGGCGAGGCCACCGTATTTCAATGTAACAACAAATACACGTTACCCTGAATTCCATGGGCCGCATCCGCGTTCTCTCTGACACGGTCGCGAACCAGATTGCTGCCGGCGAGGTGGTCGAACGCCCCGCCTCCGTCGTCAAAGAGCTCCTGGAAAACTCCCTCGACGCCGGCTCCACCTCGATCCGGATCGAGATCGAAAACGGAGGCCGCCGCCTCATCCGAATCACCGATAACGGCTGCGGCATGCTGCAGGACGATGCGCTCCTCGCCTTCGAACGCCACGCCACCAGCAAGCTCGCAAGCGTAAAGGATCTCCTCTCCATCGCTACTCTCGGTTTTCGCGGCGAAGCCCTCCCCTCCATTGCTTCCGTCTCGCGCCTGCTGCTCGAAACCCGCTCCGCCGATGAATCGACAGGCAACACCGTCGAAATCGCGGGCGGCAAGATCCTCAATGTCGGAGAGATGGCGGCAAACCCCGGCACCGTCATCACCGTTCGCGACCTTTTCTTCAACGTACCGGCCCGCAAAAAGTTCCTCCGCTCGGAGCAAACCGAGCTCGCGCACATCGGTTCCCTCGTCACTCACTATTCACTCGCGCATCCCGGCAAAACGTTCGAACTCCGTAACGGCGCAGTCGAACTCCTTCACGTCACGCCGGTCGAAACTCTTCACGAGCGTGTCTTTCAGGTCTTCGGCAGGCAGATCCTCGAAGAACTCATCGAGCTCACCCCCCGCGAGCGCTCCCTGCCCATTCCGGAAGAAGAGTCACGCACGTTTCGAGTCACCGGCTTCGTTTCCCGTCCCCAGATTCAAAAGAACAACCGCAACAGCATCTTCATCTTCGTCAACGGCCGCCTCATTCGCGACCGCCTCCTTCTCCACGCACTCTCCGCCGCGTATCACAACCTTATTCCTCCCGCGTCGTACCCGTTCGCTCTCGTCTTCCTCACCTGCGACGCCGAAGAGGTCGACGTCAATGTCCATCCCTCCAAGACGGAAGTGCGCTTCCGCCACCAAAGTTTCGTCCACGATTTCGTTCGCGACGCCGTTCGCGAACAACTCATGCAAAGCCGCCCCGCGCCGGCCTTCGCCACAAGTCCCCTGCCCCAGCCCGCCGCCGCGCTCCCTTATTCCGAATTCACCCAGTCCCTTGCAAACGAAACTGAGCCGCCGTTCTCCCTTCGCCCCGAACCGGGGTTTGTAGTGAACCCCGAGCCCCGTTTCGATTTCGATTTCGAGCCGCCCCCCAGCCCCGCCTTCAAACTCCGCGTTCCCGGCACTCACGGACCCTTCCCGGTCGATGCCGGGCCAGCCTCTTCCCTGGCCGGGCTCAAAGACCTCCGTCCCTTGGGCCAGCTCCATGAGAGCTTCATCATCGCCGCCGGCCGCGATGGCCTCTGGATCATCGATCAGCATGTAGCGCACGAACGCATCTTGTTTGAACAGGTTCTGAAGCAGCGCGCCGCCGGTCGCCCCGAAGTGCAGCGCCTGCTGATGCCCCTGGTCCTTCGCCTCACTCCGGCGCAGCAAATGGATTACGCCCGCATCGCCGATGAACTGCACGCCGCCGGTTTCGAAACCGAGCCCTTCGGCCAGGGCACCATCGCCGTAAACGCAGCCCCCGCCGCCATTGCCGCGTCCAACCTGGAACAAGCCATCTTCGAAGTCCTCGAAGTCGCCGAAAACGAGCTCCGCAAAGCTTCGCTCGACGACGTGCGCCGCGGCATCGCAGCCTCCCTCGCCTGCCGCGCGGCCATCAAGATCAACACCCATCTCGATCAAAACAAAATGGAATGGCTGCTTCGCGAACTCGCCCTCACCGATTACCCTATGGCCTGCCCGCATGGCCGCCCCATCGCCATGCAATACAGCACCCGCGAAATCCTGAAGGCCTTCCACCGCATCTGAACGCAAGGTCTGAATGCCAGCGACACGGTGCAGCGAACCGCGGGTTACTTCACAAACTTTTGCACTCGCCAATTGCGGATTTCGGCAACGTAAAGCGCGCCGGTACTATCGATTGCAAGGCTGTGCGGGTAATTAAATTTGCCGGGAATGCGTCCGTGGGAACCGAGCACGCCCGTGATGTGGCCCTCCATGTTCAGTTTAACGACACGGTCGTTCCGCCCATCCGCCAAATAGACCGCATCCTCCATCGAGGAATACGCCAATCCCCATGCAGCGCCCAGATCGGGCCAAATGTTTAGAAGAGTGCCGTCCTGGTCAAAGATTTGGACGCGGGCATTTTCGCGATCCGCGACAAGCAGCCGGCCTCTCGAATCGAATACCACATCGTGAACGATGTTGAACTGGTTGTCGCCTGTCCCTTTGCTGCCCCACTGCTTGAGATACTCGCCATCCCGGTTAAACTTGACGACCCGGGAATTGACGTAACCATCGGAAACGAAGAAATCTCCATTGGCGGCAAATGCCACATTGGTGGGGCGATTGAACGCGTCTTTGCTGGTTTGGTCACCCGGGGCGTCGCCAACTCCGCCAATGACCATCAGGACTCGACCCTGCGCGGACATCTTCAATACTTTGTGGCCGGCAACATCGATCAGCCAAATGTTGCCTTGGGGATCCACGCGGATGCCATGAGCGGACTTTACCGGAACCTCGGACCAGGCTTGTAACATCTTGCCCGTACGATCGAACTCGATAACGGGGTGCGGGCCGCGGTTGAAAACCCAGACATTGTCGTTGCGGTCGACAGCCACGCCGGAGCACTCGCCCAGATTCCAGCCCGCAGGCAGCTTGGCCCAGTTTTCGACAGCGTGGTAGGGAAGCGCGGGAATCTTTGAGCTTTCCGCGAAGGCGGTGGCCAGAGCCAGAGTAATCAGAGGTAGAGTTCGCACGACGGGCGCAATCTTACCACGCGGTGACCGCAGTTACGCTGAGCACAGCTACCTGAGCACAGGCCGCGCTAACTCAAATCGGTCCGTGGTTCGAGCATAGGTAGAACCGGCCATGCGTCCTACGGCGTGGAGCTTTCCGGGGTCCAGTGTGAAGTTCTGAAATAGCGCGTCGGCAATGTGGAAGAGCTTTACTTCGCCAAGAACCAGGCTGCCGCCGAGAGGATTAGCACTAACTTCGACGATCTGCACCAGCGTGCATTCCAGGTGTATTTGGGACTCGGCAACCCGGGACGGTTTTACCCGTTCGCTGGGGATGGGGGAAAGGCCGGAAACCGTGAACTCGTCGACATCCGGAGGAAATTCCGCGGAGCACTGGTTCATCTGGGGCAGGAAGGATTCGCTCACAATGTTCACTACGAATTCTCCGGTCGCCGCGATGTTGGTGAGAGTGTCCTTCGCGCGTCCGGCGCTGTTGATCATGGGCGAGAAGCAGATTACAGGCGGATTGGCGCTGACAGCCGTAAAGAAACTGAATGGAGCCAGGTTGCGGACGCCTTCGGCGCTGAGGGACGAGACGAAAGCAATCGGTCGCGGGACAATGGCGCCGATTAGGAGTTTGTAGATGTTGCGAGGGTCGGTTGAGGCCGGATCGACCGTCATCCCTTGGGCTTCCAACTGGCCCAGTACTCTTTCCATTCAACGCCTTCCCCGGCGGGAAGGACGGTCATCGGATTCAGTCCATCCAGCATGACCGCGTATTCGTCAGTTTCCGTCTTTTTATGCTGATTGGCGAGAGCCTTCGGATGCGGGCCATGGTGGATTCCGCGGGGGTGCAGGGTGGCGTAGCCCGGCTTAATGTTGTCCTTCGAAAAGAAGTCGCCATCGTGATAGAAGAGGAACTCGTCGTAATCGGTATTGCGGTGAAAGAAAGGAACCCGGAGGGCGGCGGGATCCTGTTCGAGAGGCCGGGGAAGGAAGCTGCAAACGACGGCGCCTTCCGTGACAAACGTGGTGTGGGCGCTCGGCGGCAAATGCGCCCGGTGGCTCATCACGGGCCGGATATCGCGCATATTCAACTTCCAAACAGTCAGGTCGCCCTTCCAGCCGACCACGTCCATGGGATTGAAGGGATACACCACCGTGGAGATTTCGTCTTCCGACTTGATGCGGACTTCCCACTCGCGGTTATCGTCGAGATGCGGCGCGGGTTCCGGGGTTGTGACGGCCGCCAGGTCGTAGAGGGCGTGCTGGCCAAGGAGCCCTTTTTCGGGCGGAGCAAATTCGGTGCGGGATTGAATGTAGAGGAAGAAATTATCGGCGGTCGCAGGCAGAATACGGTACGTGACAGCGCGGGGCAGGACGAAATAGTCGCCCGGTTCGAAGGGGAGAGGGCCGAAATCGGTTTCGATAACGCCTGTCCCGCGATGGATAAAAAGCAACTCGTCACCATCGGCGTTGCGGTAGTAGAAAGGCATGGGAGCGGAGCGGCGAGAAACGTAAAGCTTTATGTCATTGTTGCCTATGAAGGGAATCGGCTCGCCATAAGGATCGTGCCGGTCGGAAGGATCTAATTGATTCAAGTCGAAGAGGTGAGGGCGGAGCTTGCCTTCGAAGCGGATCCATGCAGTGGGCGGATGCGCGTGATAAAGATGTGCGCTTCGCCCGTAAAATCCTTTGCGCCCGTGCTCTTCTTCGAAAGTTCCCTCCGGTATGCCAACATGCGCCTGGGTAGTGGTAATGCCTTTCTTGAGGGGGTACATATAGGGATCTCCGCTTCGATTCAAGTCTAACGAAGTTTCATTTGGTGCTGAAATGAACTAATACCTCGACGCGTTAGCACCGCTTCTAGCATTCAGGAGTTTTGACACGGTGGCCCGTTGAATGCCCGGTGTCACGCATGCGTTTTGAAAACAAGGTATGTCTCATCACCGGCGGCGGCTCCGGGATAGGAAAGGCGATCTGCATCCGGCTCGCCTCGGAAGGCGGAAAGATAGCCGTAGTGGACATTAATGCGGATCACGGAAATGAGACCGTGAAGCAAATCACCGATTCAGGCCGCGAGGCAATTTTTGCGCAATGCGATGTCTCACAGGAGGAGCAGGTAAAAAATGCCGTAAAAGCTGCTGTCGATAAGTGGGGCAAGCTTGACATTTTGGTGAACGATGCCGCTATGATGACGTTCAAGAAAGTGGTTGACCTCCCGGTGAGCGATTGGGATAAGGTCATCGCGGTCAATCTGCGCTCCATGTTCATGTTTTGTCACTATGGATTGCCTCACATGAAGAACGGGGCCATCGTCAACATCAGTTCGGTCCATGCGTTCGAAACAGAATCCGGTGTGTCCCCCTACGCGTCGTCAAAGGGCGGGATCGAGGCGTTCACGCGGGCGCTGAGCCTGGAACTGGCTGAGCCAAACGTGCGCGTCAACGCCGTGGCGCCCGGCTCTGTGGATACGCCCATGCTCTGGAACAACCCGAACGTGAAAGACGGCAGGGAAAAGGTAAAAGGCGCGGTAGGGAAACCTGAAGACATCGCCGCGGCGGTAGCGTTTCTCGCGTCCGACGAAGCGAAATTCATCACAGGCACAACGCTCGTCGTCGACGGCGGCCGGCTCGACATTCTCTCCTAGGACCATTATGGGGAAATTCATGTTTGCGACGGGGATAGAAAATAGCTATCCGACCATCGAGTGGAAAGGTAAAGTAGTTCGTCAGGATGAGCTCGAGAAGACAAAGCACTATAAGTACTGGCGGGAAGATTTCCGCATACTGAAGGAACTGGGCATTGAATACCTGCGATACGGCCCGCCCTACTATTCCACCCATACCGGCGCGGGGAAATACGACTGGAGCTTTACGGATGAGACCTTCAATGCTCTCCGCCAGCAGAAGGTAACGCCGATAGTCGACCTATGCCACTTCGGAGTTCCGGATTGGATCGGCAACTTTCAGAATCCTGATTTGCCGAAGTTGTTCGTCGAGTATGCTCAGGCTTTTGCCAAGCGGTTCCCCTGGGTCCGGTTCTACACCCCCGTAAACGAGATCTTCATTGCGGCGACCTTCTCCGCCCAGTTCGGCTGGTGGAATGAACGGCTTAAGACGGATCAGGCATTCGTCATGGCTCTCAAGCACTTGTGCCAAGCCAACACCATGGCGATGCATGGAATTTTGGAGCTTCGCCCCGACGCGATTTTTATTCAAAGTGAATCCACCCAGTACTTTCATCCCGAAGCCCCCGACTGCGAGGACTACGCGCGCAGGTTTAATGAGAAGCGTTTTCTGTCTTTCGACTTAACCTACGGCAAACACGTCAACGCTACCATTTACGAATACCTGCTGGATAACGGAATGACGCGCGACGAGTATCACTGGTTTTTGCAGCACCACTCGCGGCAACACTGCGTGATGGGCAACGACTACTACTCCACAAATGAAAACCTGGTGCACTCCGATGGGAGCATTTCGTTATCGGGTGAGATTTTTGGTTATTACCCGATTACTCACCAGTACTTTTCAAGGTATGGCCTTCCGGTAATGCACACCGAAACCAACAATAGTCCCGATTCAGTGAATTGGCTGTATAAGGAATGGGCAAACGTTCATCGTCTGAAGCAGGACGGAGTGCCGCTGATCGGCTTTACGTGGTATAGCCTTCAGGATCAGGTTGA
The DNA here is from genome assembly GCA_030947245.1 of Acidobacteriota bacterium. Classification (GTDB taxonomy): domain Bacteria; phylum Acidobacteriota; class Terriglobia; order Bryobacterales; family Bryobacteraceae; genus JALYXI01. The sequence continues at coordinate 1,585 of JALYXI010000164.1, read as the reverse complement.
CTGGGACACCGCATTGCGTGAGGACAACGGAACTGTAAATCATTTGGGATTGTGCGATCTAGACAGGAATATCAGTCCCGTAGGTCATGCTTATAAAAAGCTGGTTGCTCAATGGAGTCAGAGGCTTCCAGCCGAGAGCAGTGTGCTCGGTATCTGCGAATGACGTCTTCGTATGAACCGGTGTGCTTGCGTCGTGATGTAACGGCCGTTGGCGATTCACCGAAGTTCGCGAGCGCCACTCTGCTGCCTTGGCGGGGCATGAATTTTTTTCAGGCGCGAGCGTACTTTCCGGGACTTGGCGAGATCGATCTCCTGGCCTCTCCGCCGCTCCCGCAGGCCCGGCAGTCTTTTGGAGGCGCTGAAGACTTCATGGGTGTTCAGTCCTTCAGTTTCGGTGGCGCCGTGCTCTTTCCTTTTGCGAACCGCATACGCGGAAAGATGCTTCCGGACGGGCGCACCCTTGAAACCATGGTGGCAGGCCGCAAGGTTTTGCTTCCCGCCGACTGGCACGGGAAGGCTCCCGGCGCCGAGAAATGCGCTATGCACGGCTTGATCCTTGAATCCGTGATGGACGTCGTGGAAGCGGACTCTTACCATGTAAAAGCTGCTCTCGATTGCGGTAATTTCGGCGGCTATTGGCTTTCTCGCGCGTTGGTCGAAGTGGAAGCGGAGTTACGGGCCCAGGCTCTGGCGTTCTCCCTGCTGGTCACAAACACGGGAAACGAAGTCCTTCCTGTGGGAATCGGCTGGCACCCGTATTTCGCTTTGCCCAGCAAACGCCGGGAGCAAGCCCGCGTGCATGTACCCGCGCGAAAGCGGGCGCTGGTTAACAATTACGATGACGTGTTTCCCACGGGCGAACTTGTCCCGGTGGCGGATACGCCCTACGATTTCACGGCTCCCGATGGCGCGGCTCTGGGGTCGCTCTACCTGGACGATAGCTTTGTGGACCTTGAGAAGACTCGCGAAGGAAACACAGTTGTCCGGATCCTCGATCCGGCGGCTCATTATGAAGTGCGGCTGACTGCATTCTCTCCGCACATCCGCGCGCTTCAGGTTTATTCTCCGTCCGGCAAGTCCTTTGTTGTGTTGGAGCCGCAATTCAATTGGGCCGATCCGTTCAGTGCTGTCTGGCCTGCGGGGACGGATACGGGGATGGTAATGCTGGCGCCGAGCGAGCAAGTCTCCTGGGCCATTCAATGGGAGCTGTTCGTCATATGAAACTTAGGAAAGCAGCGGCATGGGCCGCGTGTGGCATCGGTGGAGCCGCTTCCGTCTATGCCGGCTGGCGTGTTCTGAAACAGGCCGGAATTGCACGGGAGAATGGTTCGCTGGCACGCGGCAAAAAAATCGTGATCCTCGGCGCCGGATTCGGCGGCGTGAACGCGGCGCGCGAGTTGGCCCGCCTGCTGCCGGGTTCCGGCAATGGGGAAATTATCCTTGTGGATCAGCATCCGTTTCTGCTGTTCACCCCCATGCTCTCGGAGGCTGCGGGCGGAGAATTGGATCCGCGGCACATAGTCAGTTCCGTCCAGAAGTTGCCGCATCGGATCACATTTGTGCAAGGGCGGGTGGATTCCATCGA
>JALYXI010000146.1 GCA_030947245.1 Acidobacteriota bacterium | reverse complement strand
CTCCGTGACGATGCGCGTAAGCGCGTCGAAACCCTCCATGCGAGCGGGATGCACGAGGCTTATCTCTACGGCGTCGACGGGGAAAATCAACCGGGCACCGAAGGCTTGAACGCGTTTTTCCTGCTGGTCGATAAACCCGAAGTATACAATTTGCCTCCCGATCCGGTTGTTCCTACGAAGAAGGCCGCGCAGAGTTGGAAGGCGATGGGGCTCGCCGCGGTAGGCGTGGCTGCAGCGGCGCTCACAGCCGTCGCTGCCAGCCGCGGGAACCATGCCCGATGAGCGGGGACGGGCGCAACATCGACACCAGCCTTGGTATCCTGACCGGCGAGGCCTCTCAGCAGAAAGTCGCCAGCGATGTTGTTCCCTGGAAACATGAGAAACCCCAGGTGTTCGGCACGGAAGCCTCACAGCGGCGCGGCCGCGAAACCGGAGATCCCACTTATTACGATCGCCCGGTAATTAAAAGCCCGGTCTGGTCCTGGAGCATTCCGGCTTACTACTACACCGGTGGCGTCACGGGCGGTTGCGCGGTTCTTGGCGCGGCGGCCACGCTCTTGAACCGCAAAGGGCTGCCGGTTCTCGTACGCAAATCGCGCTGGATCGGCGTCATTGGCGCAACGGTGAGCGCCGGGCTTCTGATTTACGATCTCGGAAAGCCTTCGCTCTTCCTGAACATGCTGCGCGTCTTCCGGCCGACTTCGCCCATGAGCGTTGGGTCGTGGATTTTGGTCACGTTCTCGTCAACCGCGGGGCTCTCCGTGATCACGGAATTTGCGCCCGAATCGGTTCAGTGGATCGGAAATGCGTCGGCAGTGGCGGCCGGGATTCTCGGCTTGGCGCTATCGGGGTACACCGGCGTGTTGATCGCGAACACCACAGTACCGGTTTGGCAGCGGCCTCACCGTCTCCTCCCCGGCCTCTTCCTCGCATCCGCGGCGGCCAGCGCCGCATCGCTGTTCGATCTGGTAGGTGTTGGCGAAGAGGAACACACTGCCGTCACACTTTTCGGTGTCGCAGGGAAAGTTGCGGAAGTCGGTTTCGCCACCTTGATCGAACGCAATGTGGCGAGTGTTCCGGAAGCTGTCCGTCCGCTGCGCGAAGGGTTCAGCGGGTTTCTCTGGAAATCCGGAAAAGTTCTCAGCGCCGCCAGTCTTGCGCTGTCTCTCATCCCTGGCTCTTCCACCCGTCTTCGGCGCGCTACGGGCGTTCTCGGCACCGCGGGCGCCATCTGCATCCGCTTCGGCATTCACTATGCGGGCAACCGTTCCGCCATGAATCCGCGCGCTACATTTCATCAACAGCGGCAGGGCCAGGGTGCTTTCGAAGTTACGGGAAAGGCTGCTATTGCCGGTCCCGGCGGTCTCCGCTCGTTCGCGCCGGAACCAGTTCGCTGAAGAGGTTAGGGGGCGGATGGCCGCACATTCTTGTAAATCCGGCCGGCCTTCATCACGAACTTGACATCTTCGAGGATGCGGACGTTCGAGCGGGGATCTTCGGAAACGGCGATGATGTCTGCGAAGGAGTCGGGCGCAATGGAGCCTGCTCGCGTGCCAAAGCCCATGAGTTCGGCAGCGTTCACCGTTGCCGTTCGGATCGCATCGATCGGAGACATGCCAAACTCTGTCATCACGGCGAACTGTTTGGCGTTGTCTCCATGCGGATAGACTCCGCCATCAGTGCCGAAAGCCATCCGGGCTCCGCCTAAGTACGCGTGGCGAAAGTTCGCGCGCTGCACTTTTCCGATCTTGCGCTCCTTTTCAATCGACTCGGGCAGCATTCCGCTTTTGGCGCCTTCGTTGAGGATGTAATCGTCGTTATAAATGTCGAACACCAGGAAGGTCCCATGTTGTTTCGCGAGCGCAATACCTTCGTCATCGATGAGACTTGCGTGCTCAATGGAGTCAATGCCGGCCCGGATGGCGTCCTTGATGGATTGGGCGCCATGGGCGTGAGCGGCCACCTTCCGGCCGAGTTTGTGGGCCTCAGTCAGTATGGCTTGCATTTCTTCGAGCGAATACTGGGGAGTGCCGGGCTGGTCGCCCTTCGAGAGAACGCCGCCTGACGCGCAGATTCTAATGAGGTCCGCGCCGTACTTGACAACTTCGCGCACTTTGGCGCGAGCAGCCCAGGGACCGTCAGCGACGCCGGCCGCGACAGCGTGGTACTCGGGCGCGAGAAGGTCATTATCGCAGTGTCCCCCGGTAATGCCGAGCGCGGGGCCGGAAACTAGCAGGCGGGGACCATCGATCTCACCGGCCTCAATGCCGTCGCGGAGGGCGACATCGGAATAGCCCGCCGCTCCCACATTGCGAACCGAGGTGAAGCCCGCAAGCAGGGTCTTGCGCGCGTTTTTGACGCCGATTACCGTGGACCGGGGGACGGAAATGCCGAGAGACCGGTAGCCGGAGTTGGTTGGGTCGCCTGTAAGATGGTCGTGAACGTCGATGAGTCCGGGGAGACAGAAGGAGTTCGAAAGATCGACAGTCTCGGTACCCGCGGGAATGGGGACGTTCGGGCCGACGGAGGTGACCATACCGTCAGCGGTCAAGATGACGGCATCGGCAGTGATCGTATTGGTCTTGGGATCGAGAAGCTTGCCGCAGCGCAGGGCGACCGGCGGAGCGGCAGCGCAGGCAATACCGCTAAGCGCGAGCAGGAGAGACACTTTCATTTGCAATCAGTGTACCTACTCGACAAGGGACTCTTAGGAGTTGAGTAAACTGAGCGGCTGGCCGGTGTAGTTCGGAAAAACCGTGCGAAGGCTCTTGTTCCCCAGATGGTTCTTGACAAGGTCCCCCAGCACGGCTCGAAAATCTGTAGTCAGGGCGAGATCGCGCTGCTCGTAGAGCTGCTCCTGAGCCATGCCGGGCCACTGGCCGTGCACCTTGCCGCCCTTGACGCCGCCGCCCATCACAAACATGCAGTTCGCATGGCCGTGATCCGTGCCGCGTGTGCCGTTCTCTCTGGCGGTACGGCCGAACTCGGACATGGTGACTAGAACCACATCCTGCATCCGATCGCCTAAATCCTGGTGAAAGGCCGCCAACGACTGGCCGAAGTCGCGGAGGAGATTGGTAAGGAGCGGAGCTTCGTTGACGTGGTGGTCCCAGCCGCCCACGTCCGCAAAGGCGACCTCTACACCCACGTTGGACTTAATGAGTTGGGCGATCTGGCGCATGTTATTGCCAAAGCGGCTCTTGGGATAATCCGCACCGCTCGCGGGCTGGTAGGGTGTCTTTTGAATGGCCTGAAGGAGCGAAACGGCTTCGAAGGTTTCTTTACCGGCGCCGTTTAAGATCTGGTCCTGCGAGCCGGAATACAGAGACTCGAAGGCTTTCGCGGCGGCAGTGTCTTTCACCTGAAAGTTGACGATGCTTTCGACTGCGATAGCGCCGTTGTGACCGCGCATGGTGCGTGGAAGCGTAGCGCCCATGGACAGAGCCCGGACCGGCGAGAATTTACCCGCTTCAGGAGGTAGAGACCGGTTGAGCCAGCCGCTTTCTGTGGCTTTTAGACCGGGAGTGCCGGATTCCATATAGTCTTGCGCGTCGAAGTGGGAGCGGGTGGGGTCGGGAGAGCCGACGGCGTGGACAATGGCCAGGTGTCCCTGATCGTAAAGGGGTTTGAGCGGGGCGAGCGCAGCGTTCAGACCGAAGTGGCCGTCCAGGTCGATGGCGGCGTTTTCAGCGGCGCCCGGGCGCGGGATCGCGATAGTGGGCCGAAGGTCGTAATAGCTTTGTTCAGAGTGAGGCACGACGATGTTCAGACCATCCGCGGCGCCTCGCTGGAAGATGGCGACCAGGATTTTCTTGCGCTGGCCGGGAGCGTCCTGGGCGTAGAGGGCGCGTTCCAGCCAAATAGGCGCAGCGCCGATTCCGACCATGGCCAGGCCGGCGTTGCGGAGGAAGACTCTACGGGATGAGGGCATGATGATCGGAAGTCTCTGTCGGTTAGTGTTTTTGAAAATTAGGGCCGCCGATTTCCTGGGCAAGCTCCGGGAGCACCGTTACTCTTGTGCCGGGGACTTTGTTGCTGGTAAGAGCTACAGCGAAATTCATCCGGGCCAGAAGGGAGGCGGAATTCAGCCAATCGCCGCCCTTGTTGCTGTAGCCTGTTGGTTCCTGCTTGCGGTAAAGGGGTTCGCCCAGTTGGTTGAGTTGCTGGACCAGAGCAAAGCCGTAATCAATATCGCTATTCGTTGCGCGGAGAGCGCTTGCCAGCATTTCAAAGGGTGACTTGATTTTGTTGCGGTAAATGGCAGGAGACCAGAACTCGGGTGAGTCGATCATAACTTTCATCGTGGAGCGCAGGTCGCCTCCGGTTTTTGCAAACGCAGCGGCCATGCGTTCGACCAAAGAGGCAGGCGGATTATCGGAAACGAAGCGAATCGCGAGGCTTCGTGATATGAAGCGCGCAGTGGCAGGTTGCCGCACCAGGATGTCGAGAACCTTCAGGCCGTCATCGATGCCGCCGTTCGCGGGGATCTTCACGCCCAGAACGGTTTTTTCGCCCTGATCGTGCATGCGTTCGTTGAACTGAAACACGCCGCCGTTGCGGAGTTCGCGGATAGTCCAGCCGGTGAAGCACCGGGCTACTTCGGTAACGTCCTGCTG
>JALYXI010000126.1 GCA_030947245.1 Acidobacteriota bacterium | reverse complement strand
ATCCGGTCTCACCGATGGCGCGGAAATTATTACCGGTCCCTATCAGGTCGTCCGGACCATCCGCAACGATACCTCCGTCAAAGTAGATAACAAGCCCCCGGGCAAGGTGACCACGTGATGCCGGCAGCAACCGCAGAAGAACAGGCCGTCGACCGCGGCGAACAACTCAAACGCAATGGCATTGTCATTCGTACCTATGACCTTTGGAAGACTTACGTTATGGGTGATCAGACCATCAACGCCGTCTCGGGCGTCGATATTGAGATCAAGCGTGGCGAATACGTGGCCATTATGGGCCCGTCCGGCTCTGGTAAATCGACCCTGATGAACCTGATTGGCTGCCTGGACTCGCCAACCCGCGGCGAATACTACATCAACGGCAGTCTGGTCAGCGAAATGACCGACGATGCGCTCGCCCGCATCCGCAACAAGGAAATTGGCTTCGTTTTTCAGACTTTTAACCTGCTTCCCCGTGCCAGTTCGCTGCACAACGTCGAGTTGCCCCTCATTTACAGCGGTGTGCCCGCCGCAGTACGCATTGAACGCGCCAAAAAGGCCCTTTCTCAGGTGGACCTCGCCAACCGCATGCACCACAAGCCGAACGAGCTCTCGGGCGGCCAGCGCCAGCGCGTTGCCATAGCCCGGGCCCTGGTCAATGATCCCTCCATCCTTCTGGCCGATGAGCCCACAGGCAATCTCGACAGTCAGACCGGCATTGAAATCATGGCCCTTTTCGAACGGCTCTACCGCGAAGGCAATACCATCGTTCTGGTTACCCACGAACTGGAGATCGCAAGGCACGCCCACCGCGTCATTCACGTTCGTGACGGGAAGGTGGAGAAAGACGAACCCGTTCCTCACTAAGCCAGGGCCAAAACCACAGCGCCCGCTGCAATCAATAAACCGCCCACGCCTTTCACCCAGGTAATCCGTTCGCCCAGAAACACCGCGGCGAACACGATTACAAACACGACGCTCAATTTGTCCACCGGGGCCACGCTCGACGCATTCCCTATTGAGAGCGCCCGGAAATAGCACAACCACGAACAGCCGGTGGCCACCCCGGACAGCACCAGAAACAGCCAGCTCCGCCCCGGAATACTACCGAACGCGCTCGCCGCCCCGGTTCCCCACGCAATCCCCCAGGTAAACAGAAGGATCACGGTAGTTCGAATCGCGGTCGCCAGATTGGAATCGATCCGCGCAATCCCGATCTTCGCCAGAATAGCAGTAGCGCCCGCGAATGCCGCCGATAGAAGCGACCACCCAACCCAGTTCATCTCCCCACGTTACAATCCTTCTTGCATGAAAAAGCGCGCGAGTGCCCTTTTCTTTATCGCGCTCGCCGCGCTTTTTCTGGTCTTGAACCGCGGAGCTTACCAAAGCTACTTTCAGGATGACGAACTCGACAACTTGAGTTGGGCGCCCTTCGTTTCGGCCCGCGAGTGGCTTGTTGGCTTGTTCACTCCGCAATTCCTCCCTTATAACTTCCGTCCTGCCGGCCACTTCTTCTTCTTCGCGGCGCAACGGCTATTCGGCCTAAACTTCCCGGCCTACGCCGCGGTGATCCAAGCCATCCACTTCCTGAACACATGGCTGATCTGGATGCTTGCCCGTACGTTGGGGTGCTCACGCTTCGCAGCCGGGGCATCGGCAGTCTTCTTCGCGCTGAACATGGCCGCGTTCGACGCCATCTGGAAGCCGATGTATGTGTTCGAGCTGCTTTGCGCCACCTTTTGCCTGCTGAGCATTCTTCTGTGGATCCACAACCGTTGGCTCTGGAGCTTTGCCGCTTTCTGGCTCGCCTATAAGTCAAAGGAACTCGCGGTGATGCTTCCATTCGTAATCGCACTATACGAACTCTGGTTTAACCCGGTGAAACGCAGGTGGCTCCAACTGGCGCCCTTCTTCCTCGCGGCCGTTTCGTTCGGTATCCAGGGCCTTGCTGCCAACGGCGCACGCGGCCCGGATTACACATTCCAGGCCACGCCGGCTTCACTCTGGAATACTGCGGTGTTCTATGCTTCGCGTCTATTTCTGATCCCCTACGCCGCATTCGCCCTCCCCCTGCTCGCGCTGCTCGTGAGAGACCGGCGGGTGTGGTGGAGTCTGGCCGCGATGGCCTTGTTCTTCGTCCCGCTCCTTCTGCTTCCTGGCCGATTGTATCCGGCCTACTGCTACCTTCCCCTCGCGGCCCTTGCCATCACGGTAGGCGCAACTGCCGGTCACATGCGCCCGTTCTTCGTGATAGCCCTTGCCCTGCTATGGTTTCCCTGGCAGATACGCCAGCTTCGTATCGACCGGCGTGCTACGCTCGCAATCGCAGAGGAAACAAAGCCCTATGTACGCGATGTTCTCGCCTTCGCGCAAACACATCCCCATCCGGGAGCCATCATTTACGACGGTCTTCCCCTCGGCTATGCCCGGTGGGGTGTGGAAGGCGCCTTTCGAATTGCGTTTCGGGATCGAACCATCAACCCGGTGTATCTTTCCGGCCCAGAACCGCTGAAACTCGCCCAATCCGGCCCCATCACGCTGCTTCTCTGGGACCGTCCCAACCGCCGCGCCCGCTTCCTGGTCCACCGTCCAGGCGATCCCGATGCTTCCTTCATTCACATGGATCAGGCGCCGTTCTGGCAATTGGATTCCGGCTGGCTGGAACGCGGGGGTGCATCCCATGCCACCACGCATCTGCTTGAACCGGCAACTGCCAAAGAGTTCGCGGTCACTTTGGATGTCAGTCCACGGCTGGCCGCAAAGGGTCCGGACTTCCACGCTATTGTGAATGGCCGACTGCTGGGCGATACGAAGCTAACACGGGCGGGCATCCAGACCCTGCGCTGGCCCGTATCCGGAGGCGCTGACCAGTCCGTGCGCGTAGCCTTCGACTTAAGCGCAGGCAGCGTCCAAATTCTGGCTTTCGGCTTCCGTTAAACGTCCAGGTTCTTCACTTCGAGCGCATTGTCTTCGATGAATTTGCGCCTGCTTTCCACATCTTCGCCCATCAAGGTCGTGAAGATGGCATCACTCTCCACCAGATCTTCCAACCGCACCCGCAGCAAAGTGCGCTTCTCCGGATTCATCGTCGTTTCCGCCAGTTGTTCGGCATTCATCTCGCCGAGCCCTTTGTACCGCTGAACGGTGATCTCGCGCTTGCCCTCGGCCTTGATGTAGCTCAACAGGTCCCGCCAGTTGGTCTGCACTTCCCTCCGGTCCCCTTTCACCACGATGAAGGGCGGATCGTTGTACTTCGAACCCTGCTTCGCAAGGCTCCGCAACTTCTTATACTCCGGCTGCGATGCCAGATCGATATCAATTGCGCGCTCAGCATTGGTTGAATCGTGGAAGATCACTCTCCAGGCCGAGTGTTCTTCATCGAACCGCATCTCGGGCGTAATGTTCGCGCCCTTGAGGAGTTCGAACACCTGCTCCAAGTTCGCCTTTTCCGCGAAATCGTCTTTCTTGTCGATGCGCAGCGAAGGGTTGGTGAGAATCTCAACCACGCGCCCGTCCCGCAGCCGCCGCTCCACTTTGAATGCGATCTGCTCCAGTTCGTCCAAGCTCAGCAGGAAATTCCGCAATTCGCCGCCTTCTATTTTGACCGGCTGTTCGCCCTTACCCACTTCAAGGGTCAGGTTCTCCGTCGCGCGGCGCATGATTTCGCGCGTAAACTCCTTCTCGTCCTTGATGTACTTCTCAGTCTTGCCTCGCTTGACGCGATACAAAGGCGGCTGCGCTATATAGATGTTGTTGTGGGTGATCAGATCGTTCATATGGCGGAAGAAGAAGGTCAGCAGCAAGGTCCGTATATGGCTTCCGTCCACGTCTGCGTCCGTCATGATGATGATCTTGTGATAGCGCAGCTTCACAAGGGAGAAATCGTCTTTCCCGATGCCGGTTCCCAGCGCGGTGATCAGCGTCCGGATTTCCTCATGACCCAGCATTTTGTCGTAACGGGCTTTCTCCACATTCAAAATCTTGCCCTTGAGCGGTAAAATTGCCTGGAATCTCCGGTCTCTCCCCTGCTTCGCCGTGCCGCCCGCGGATTCCCCCTCAACCAGAAAGATCTCGCACTTCTCCGGATCGCGTTCCTGGCAATCGGCCAGCTTGCCGGGCAAACCGCCCGAATCGAGCGCTCCTTTGCGCCGCGTCAGGTCCCGCGCCTTCCGCGCCGCTTCCCGCGCCCGGGCCGCGTCGATCGCCTTTGAGACAATCTTCCGCATCACCGCCGGATTCTTCTCGAAATACTCCCCTAAACGATCGTTCACAAACTGCGTCACCGCTCCCTGGATGTCGCTGTTCAGCTTTCCCTTCGTCTGTCCCTCAAACTGGGGTTGCGGCACCTTAACGCTGATCACAGCCGTCAAACCTTCGCGGACGTCATCGCCCGAAAGGTTCTCCTTTACGTCTTTGAACAGCCCTGCCTGCTGCCCGAATGCGTTGATCGTACGAGTCAGGGCGCTCCGGAATCCGGAAAGATGCGTCCCGCCATCCACCGTGTTGATGTTATTCGCAAAACTGAATACTGTTTCGGAATAGGCGTCGTTATACTGAAGCGCCACTTCCATCACGATCTCGCCGCCGCCCGGTCCCTTGCCGGTGGCTTCAAAGTGAATCGGCTTTTCGTGCAAAACAGTCTTTCCGCGGTTGATGTGCTTGATAAACTCCGCAATCCCGCCCGAGTACATGAACTCGTGCGATTTCACCGGATCTTCGCGCTCGTCCGTAAGCAGGATCTTCAGACCTTTGTTCAAAAACGCGAGTTCGCGCAGACGCTGGGCCAAGGTATCGAAGTTGAACTTCACAACGTCCATGATCTTCGGGTCAGGGTGAAAAGTAATCTTGGTCCCGGTCTTCTTGCCGGCCTTGCCCGCCTGCTTCAACGGCTGTTTCGGCTTTCCTTGCGAGTACTCCTGGGTCCAGGTGTAGCCCTCGCGCCAAATCTCAAGGTCGAACACATCGGACAACGCGTTCACGCAGCTGACACCGACACCGTGCAGGCCGCCCGATACCTTGTAGCTGTTCGAATCGAACTTGCCCCCGGCATGCAGCTTAGTGAGAACCACCTGGGCCGCCGACACCCCTTCTTCATGCATTCCCACCGGAATGCCCCGGCCGTTATCGACTACCGTGACCGAGTTGTCGATGTGAATGGTTACAGTAACTTCGGTGCAATACCCCGCCAACGCTTCGTCGACAGAATTGTCAACCACTTCATACACCAGGTGATGCAGTCCCATTTCTCCGGTAGAACCGATATACATGGCGGGCCGGAGGCGCACCGCCTCCAGGCCTTCCAGCACTTTGATACTGCTGGCCCCGTAATCTTCCGGTGTGGGAATAGCTTGATTGGACATAGTTTAGAAACGCTTCTTTCAAATTCTCATCGGCATCACGACGTACCGGTATTGATCTTTCAAGCCGTCGCTCACCGGCTGCAACTCGCCCGCGCTTTTCTGGTCTTTCAGCGCAAATATCAAATGGTCCTGGGGGATCGCCTTGAAGAAATCCAGCAAATACTGAGCATTGAATCCGATTTCAAGTTCCGGGCCCGTGTACTCGCTCGGGACACTCTCCTCGCTCTCGCCCATTTCAACCGACTGGGCGAACACTCTCACTTCTCCCTCCACAAACTGAACCCGGATTGCGCGCGACCGCTCATCGGCAAACTGGGCCACCCGCTCGATCGCTCCCCGGATTTCCGGCTTTGACAGCTTGGCGATGTGGGTGTTCTCTTTCGGCAAAACGCGCTCGTAGTCCGGAAAGTTGCCGGTCAATTTGCGCGTAATCAACAGCCGTTCGCCGAACTGAAAGAACAGGTGATTGTCGTCTCCCGATATGACCGCTTTGGCGTCGGCGGCTCCTTCATCGGCCAGCTTCACGATCTCGCCCATCGCTTTGCGCGGAATCAACGCCCGGAAGTTCTGCTGGGTTCCCGAAGCAGTCTGGACATAAGCCAGACGATGCCCGTCCGTTGCCACCATTGTCATCGTGTCGTCTTTCAGCAGCAGCAGCGCACCGTTCAGAGTAAAGCGCGATTCCTCCATGGAGATCGAGAACACCGTCCGGCTGATCATCGATGCCAACTGCTTCACCGGGATCTCAGCCACCGCGTCCGGCATAACAGGTAACTCCGGAAAGCTTTCGCGCGACATCCCCGCGATTTTGGTCTTTGACCGGCCGCAAGTCAGGTTCGCCCAGTGATTTTCAAGAAATTTCACGGTCAGGTCGGCGTCGGGGAGCAGCCGGACGTAATCGAGGAGCTTGCGTGCGGGAACCGTGCCCGCGCCTGGACTCTTGACGCGCGCCGGGCACGAACACCGGATTCCCAATTCCAAATCCGTAGCGGTCAGCGTCACCCTTCCATCCGCCGCTTCCAGCAAAATGTTGGACAGGATCGGGATCGTGGTTTTCTTTTCCACCACGCCTTGGGAGAGGCCCAGTTCCCGTACCAAATCCGCTTTACCGACTGTAAATTCCATGCGTCCGCTCCCTACTCTTCAAACAAGATAAAGATCTACTGAGAATGACCCGTATTGATAGGTCCTGTGGGAATGTGGATGTTCTTCTAAATTATACAAAATCCAGCCCCTTTCCGCCATTCCAAGCTACGGAAATCCCGTGTGGAGCCCGGGATATCTCCGGCCTGCGAAGAGATATACACAGTTCCCCACATCCATTTTCCACCGCCATTGTGGAAGAATTTTATAAGTTCATTGCAATGAGTCAATTAGGCTGTGCAAAATTCTGTTCAATTCCGGGTCGGTCAGCCGCGATTGCGCAATCTTCTGAATCGAGTGGATCACTGTGGTGTGGTGCTTATTTCCGAAAGCACGGCCGATCTCGGGCAGCGAAGCCGTGGTTAATTCCTTCACCAGGTACATGGCGACCTGGCGCGGATAAACAATCGCCCGGGTGTTGCTCTTTTCCTTCAGGGCCGCTTGCTTGATGCCGAACTTCTCAGCCACCGCGCGTTGAATGGCGTCGATCGTAATCCGCCGGTCCTGCGCATGCAGCAGATTCTTCAAAGTCTGCTGCGCCATCGGCAGAGTGATAGCGGCGCCCGTTAGAGAATTCACGGCGAGCAATTTCACTAGAGCGCCCTCCAGTTCCCTTACATTCGACTTCGTGCGCATCGCGATAAAAGTCCGGACGTCATCGGGGAGGGTGATGCCGCTCGCTTCCGCCTTTTTGTCCAGAATCGCCATTTTTGTTTCCAGATCCGGTGGTTGTATGTCGGCCATCAACCCCCATTCGAAGCGTGACCGGAGCCGCTCCACCAGACCTGGAATCTCCTTGGGAACGGAATCGCAGGAGATTACAATCTGCTTCTGGTTATCGTGTAACTCGTTGAAGGTGTGGAAAAACTCATCCTGAGTGCGCTCTTTATTTCCCAGCATCTGAATGTCATCGATGAGCAGCACATCGGCTGAGCGATAGCGCTGCCGGAATTGAGCCATGCGGTCCTGGCGGATGCCGGACACCACTTCGATCGTGAATCGCTCGCTTGAGGTATAAACCACCCGTAGCTTGCTTTCGCATACCAGAGCCCGGCCGATTGCGTGCATCAGATGGGTCTTACCCATTCCGACGCCGCCATAGATAAACAGGGGGTTATAGCTTCGCGAAGGGTTGGTGGCGACTGAGCGAGCGGCGGCATGGGCAAATTGATTACTCGCGCCGACAACGTAGTTCTCGAACGTAAACTTCGGGTTCAGGCTGCCGACATGTTTTTCCTGGTCGGGTGAGAAGTCGTCCCCAAGCGCGCCCGGGACGGCCGCGCCGGAGGAAAGTCCGTATTCCACAGCGTGGACAGGAATGCTCAATTCCCGGATGCAAGTCTTCACCTGTTCGGAATACTCGGATTCCAGCCATTGCCGGGTTTGCGCGTCCGGTACGCTTACTCGTAAAAGACCGCCCTCAATGGAATGGAATGTACTTCGACCGAACCAGTTCTGAAAGCTTTCAGTGCTGAGCAATGTTTCGAGTTTTCGTTTGATCAGATCCCACGGATTCATCGGCGTTCAAATTTCCACAATATAGGCACAGCTTCCCCACAAAGTCTTCCTCAGAAAACTCAGGGTTCCGGGCTCAGACTCCTTAGGAGAGTGGCGAGGCGAGGGATGCGAACAGCAAAAGTAGAATAACACGAAAATGAGGTTGGAAATAATATTATAAGTACTCTGTTTTCAGCATGTTGAACATACAAGATGTACGGGAGGGTATTCCGTTTGACACCTTGGTCCCGATGGGGCAGAATGGAGTCTTGTTCCGGCTGCGGGAGTAACTCAGCTGGTAGAGTGCGACCTTGCCAAGGTCGATGTCGCGAGTTCGAATCTCGTCTCCCGCTCCATCCCTTTTCTTTAGCTGCCCTGTGTGCTGCCGCTGTACACTGGAGTAACTATGCGTTCGCGTCTTCTTTCCTTCCTGCCGGCCGTATTCAGCCTAGCCCTGCCGTTGTCCGCCCAATACAAAATGGACGCGGCCGGAGACCCGTTACCGCCTGAGGTTCCAGCCGCCATCGCTTCGGCTATGCAGGCCCCCGGCGTAAAAATTCTCAGCCCTGCCGGCGAAGTGTTCTGCGAAGTCTGGATGATGAAGACAACTCCGCAAGGCGGAAGCTCAACGGAATCCGACGTGACCCTGCCCACGATACCGATCGGGTCGCTTCTTGGAGCGGTCAAGTTTCCGGCCAAAGGCACCGACCGGCGCGGCCAGGTGATTCCGGCTGGAATCTACCTTCTGCGATATGTTCTGATGCCTGTAAACGGAGCTCATCTGGGAGCGGCGCCGCAGCGGGATTTTGCCGCAATGGTTCCCGCAGCCTCGGATAAGGGTCCATCGAGCAAGGTAACCGTGGATCAGGTAGTCGCGATGAGCATTAAGGTGTCAGGCACGTCCCACCCGGCGGTTCTGAGCCTTGCGCCGGGAAGCGGCAAAACGGGATTTACCAAAGAGGGCGACCATGACTGGACGCTCAACACCAAAATCGGAGATCTGCCGGTGGCCATCATCCTGGTAGGAAAGGCCGAAGGCTAGGTGTTGCAGGACGCGGAAGAACTTGTCAGGTGGTCCGCGGAGCGCTTTGGGTCTCGCCTTGCGCTGATTACGTCGTTTCAGCGGGAAGGAATGGTTTTGGTCGACATGGCCGCCCGGTTGATTCCCGGCGTAGCTTTATTCACCCTGGACACGGGAAGACTTCCCGCTGAAACCTTCCAAATGTTTGAACTGGTGAAAAAGCGGTACGGGATGCCAATTCACCTGATTTCGCCCGAACCCTCCGAGTTGGAATACATGGTTACTGAACACGGGCCGGATCTCTTCCGGACCGATGTCGCTTCCCGTATGCTGTGCTGCAATATCCGCAAAGTGCGTCCCCTTGCGCGCCGCATGCGCGATTACGATGCCTGTTTGGTGGGTTTGCGCCGGGAACAGAACGAATCCCGCGCGGGCATCGAGCAGGTAGACTGGCATTCAACCCCTGTGAAGATAGCGCCTCTCGCTTTCTGGTCCGGGGCCGAAGTAGAAGCCTACACGGAACGCCACCGGGTTCCGGACCATCCGCTTTACGCGCGCGGATTTGCCAGCATCGGCTGCGCGCCGTGCACCAGGGCGATTCAGCCGGGAGAGAATGAACGCGACGGCCGCTGGTGGTGGGAAGAAGGTGCGGCCAAAGAGTGCGGCCTCCACTTCACCGCCGACGGCAGAGCGCAGCGCCGCGTGGATGTCCTGCTGGAAGATGTACTGAGCCATGCCCGCGCGTGAACTCCCCGGCTTCACCTTGTGGTTCACCGGGTTATCCGGCTCCGGAAAGAGCACGGTCTCCCATCAGGTTGCCGAACGCTTGCGGAAAGCAAGCCGGAGGGTCGAACTGTTGGATGGCGATATCGTCCGGACCAATCTCTCTCAAGGCCTGGGATTCACCAAGGAAGACCGGGATACCAATGTCCGGCGAATTGGGTTCGTTTGTGAACTTTTATCTCGAAACGGAGTGATCGCGGTGGTAGCCGCCATCTCTCCGTACCGGGCCACCCGGGAAGAAGTGAAACGCAGGATTGAGCATTTTGTCGAGGTGTATGTGGAATGTCCGCTGGATGTTCTCGCTGAACGGGATGTGAAGGGTCTCTATAAGCGCGCGATCGCGGGCGAGATCCCGCACTTCACCGGTGTTTCAGACCCTTACGAAGCGCCGGAGAACCCGGATATTTCCATCCGTTCCGATTGCGAAGCGGTGGAAGTGAGTGCCGCGCGCGTGTGGGACGCGCTCAAGGAACGGAATCTGATTTGATCGACCTGCATACGCATACCACGGCTTCCGATGGGACCTCAACACCGGAAGAGTTGGTGGCTGAAGCGATTACCGAGGGCGTTGAGGCACTCGCGATTACCGATCACGACACGCTGGCGGGAGTGGAGGAAGCGCGGGAACCGGCCGCCCGCGCGGGACTCGACTTGGTCTTCGGCATTGAGCTTTCCACGCGCTTTGCCGGCCGGACCGTTCACCTGCTGGGGTATTTCCCGAATGGTTCACCGGGCGAACCGTTCCGGCAGTGGCTCGCGGCATTGCAGCGATCTCGAGCGGACCGGAACCGGAGAATGGCGGAACGGCTAAGGTCACTCGGGGTTGACATCACGCTGGAGGAAGTCCAGAGCAGGGGCAAAAGCATAACCGGGCGTCCGCACTTCGCGCGCGCGCTGATGGAAAAGGGATATGTGTCCAGCATCCAGCAGGCTTTTGAGGACTATCTGGATGAATCGGCAAAAGGGTATGTGGAGCGGCAGGAAGCGGACTTTGCCGAATCGGTGGCACTGATCCGCGGCTCCGGCGGAGTGCCGTCCGCCGCTCACCCGATTCGGCTCATGCGGAATGCTGTGGTTCCGTTGGCACAGACAATCGGCGCGATGCGCGATGTCGGCCTGCTGGCGCTTGAGGCTTACCATAGCGATCACAGCCCGGCAAATGTGCGGGAATACGAGGAGTTGGCGCGGCGCTTTGACCTTGCCGTGACGGGCGGTTCCGATTTTCACGGCGGAAACAAGCCGAATATCCGGCTGGGTTCGGGAGCGAATGGAAACTTGAACGTGCCGGCCGGGTTATTGGTCAGGCTGCGGGAATTGGCTTCGTAACCGCGTACGGGCCATGCGCGGGCGCCGAGAGCGCAGTTCCAGGCTTGGCGTTTAGGACGCGGAGTCTGGCAATGGCGAACCTGCCGCTGGACGATGTAATCTTTCCCGCCGCCGTTTCCTCAGCGAATACCTCCGTTCCCGGTGGTGGAGCTTCGGAGGCGTCAAATTCCAGACCAGAGAGAATCCGGTGCACCTGACCCTGAGAGCGAATGCGTTCGACGATTTCCTGTCCCAGGTAGCACCCTTTCTGGAAATGGAGCGCATTCGGGAGCCCGGTTTCCTGCGGCAGCGTCTTATCCGTAATGTCTTCGCCGTAGCGGGGGCGGAAGTGTTCCACCCGGAGCGCGTGCAGGTTGCCTGCGATAGCTCCCGCGGCTAGGAAGCTATGCCAAACCTCGCCGCGCCGGTCGAGCGGGCCGTAGATGCGGAATCCGCCAGCGCCGGTCGCGCTGATGGGGACGAGGGTTAGATGATCCGGGGCGACGCGGCTGACCAACTCGCCTGCGCCCGGCCCTTCCACACCGACGGAAAAGGTAGTAGCGGTCTCGTCTTCGAGAGCCACGTCGTCCGCAATGATGTAGTGGTCGATGTGCGCCAGCAGCGTCGCGCGGGTTTCGGGTTCCGTGTCGATCAGCAGCGAATCTTCAAAGCAGAGAATATGCGCATCGGCGATGATGCGGCCCTGCGCGGTGAGAAAAAACGCGTAGGCATGCCCGCCGGGCTTAAGCTGCTGAATGTGATTCGTGGTGAGGGCGTGAAGCAGCCGTGCGCGGTCGTCACCCGTGGCCCGGATGCGGCCGTGGGAGGACAGGTCCAGGAGATACGCGTTTGGCTCACTCACTATACTGATTATCGGACATGATTCATGAAATTCTGCCCGTGGGCGTCCTACGGTGCAATTGCTCGATCTTTGGCGACGAAGAAACGCGCGAAGCCATTGTTGTAGACCCGGGGGACGACGTCACCAAAGTGCTGGAGCTGCTGGCGAAGCACGGTTTACGTCTGAAGGCGATCGTGATTACGCATGCGCATATCGACCACATCGGGGGGGCGGCAATGTTGAAAGCGGCTACGGGCGCGCCGGTTTACATGAACGGGAATGACCGCGAGTTGAGCGAGCGAATGGACGTTCAGGCCGCTTGGCTGGGCGTGGAAACGCCCGACGTAGCGGAGGTGGATGTGCTCGTCAAAGAGGGCGACGCGCTTACCTTGGGGACCGTGCCGTTTCATATTCTGCATACGCCGGGGCACACGCAGGGAAGCCTGAGCATCTGGATTCCGGCGGAAGAGAAGCTGGTGGCGGGGGACACGCTGTTCCGGGACAGCATCGGGCGAACGGATCTGCCGGGCGGTGACGGGAAACAGATCATCCGGTCCATTCAGGGCAAGCTGATGGGCTTGCCGGAAGAGACTGTCGTCATCCCGGGGCATGGGATGACAACAACGATCGGGAGAGAGAAGCGGCTGAATCCGTTTTTGCGACGATGACGGTCCCCCGGTGGCCTGAAGCGGGTGAGCGCGAGCTTGAGTTGCTGCGGGAGGTGCTCGCCGATGGACGCTGGGGCGCCTTCCACCCCATTGTGGATCAGTTTGAGAGGAAGTTTGCGGCGTTTCAGCATAGTGCCCTTGGGGTGAGCGCGTGCAACGGAACGGTAACGCTCGAGATGATTCTGGAGGCTCTCGGGATCGGGCCGGGTGATGAGGTGATCGTCCCGGCTATTTCGTTTATCTCCACCGCAACGGCAGTTTCGCGGTCCGGCGCGACACCGGTTTTTGTCGATATTGAAGAAACGACATTCAATATCGATCCGGCGCGGGCCGCTGAGGCGATCACCTTGAAGACCAAAGCGGTGATCGCCGTGCATTTTGGCGGGCCGATGGCCGATATGGACCGGCTGGGGCGACTTGGAATCCCGCTGATTGAAGACGCGGCTCATGCGCATGGATCGGAATGGAGCGGCAGGCGGGCGGGCAGCTGGGGGCGGGCCGGTTCCTTCAGCTTTCAGAATTCAAAAGTGATGACGGCCGGCGAAGGCGGCATCGTGACCACCAACGACGGAGACTTGGCCGGGCGAATTCGGGCCATAGGAAACCAGGGGCGGCGCGCGGACCGGGGCTGGTTCGAGCATTACACGCTAGGAACCAACTACCGGATGACGGCGCTGCAGGCCGCGATTCTATTGGCCCAGCTAGGGCGGCTGCCCGAACAGAACGGGCGGCGCGCCCGGAATGCGGCGATCCTACGCAGCGAGGTTCCGGAGATCAGGTGGCGGCACGTTCCCGAGGAAGCGGGGGTGAATACCAATTACCTGTCGCTCGGGCGAGTGAAGCATCGGGATGCGTTTCATCGCGCGGTGACCGCGGCGGGAATCCCGTGTACGCCGTTCTACCCGCATACTCTTTACAACAACCCGCTGTACCGGGCAGGCGGATGCCGCGTGATGCCGTGTCCGGTGGCCGAGATGAGCATCGGCGATGCGTTCTGGTTGCCGCACCGGGTGCTGTTGGGATCCGAAGAAAATACGCGGGAACTGGCGCGAGTGATCCGGGAAGCGGCTGTTCATAGCGATGCGACTTTGGGCATTTCATAAACACCATCTTCGCCGGGATAGCGAAGCTCGCCGTCGAAGCGGCCCGACTCCCTGGCAAGCGCCCAGACCAGGCTTTCACCCGCGGGCACGGTACGCGGCGCGGCGCGGAAAATCGGATCGCGATAGGCTTCCCGGGCGGAGATCAACCGCCAGTTTTTCTCTTTGAACATCTGAAGCGCATCGCCCAGGAAAAGTACGTTGATCAGGTTGTAGTGAACCAGAAGCGTGTGGCTCGGGCTGCGGTTTGTGACGGCGCGGGCCAGGCGATCGTAATATTGGGCGCGGTCCCAAAGGTGCGCAAGGTAAGGTCCTCGGAAGCGGCCAACGTCGTAGGCAGCGTTTTCGGCCAGATGGCGGGTAAGCTCCGCGTTGTAGAACCAGTCGGAAGCATCTATGGTGACGTGGCCGTTGTGAAAGCCGTTGTCTTTGAGGAAGGCGCGCATGAGGTCGCGCTTTTCCGCGGTGTTGCCCTCCTTCAGCAGCGGGAAGCGAAAATAGCGCGTGTACTGCGAGTAGGGTTTCAGGACCTCGTCACAGCGCAGGATTCCGATTGAGAATTCCGCCGCATTGAGCGAGGAATAGTTGCGGTGTGAATAGGTGTGATTGCCGATCAGGTGGCCGGCTTCATTCCAGGCTTCGAGGAGCGTGCGGCCTTGCGGTTGGTCCACGTTGCCGCCGATTGCGAAGAGAGCGGCTTTCACGCCGTGGGCTTCCAGAGTGTCGAGCAGGGTACGGTTGGCGACCGGGCCGAACGGCGCCGGGATTGCCGCCCAATTGAAATCGTCCATTGTGATGGCGAGGGCGGGCCGGGGAGCCGGGCGCGCGAGCACAGCGGCTTGAAGGAGGGTCCGGCGCGTCATATGTCGATGGTAGCCGCCGCTGATTGTAACTGCGCCCTGATACTATTTCCGTGATGGCTGAAATCCGTATGGTCCCACCTCCTGAAGTATTTGCTTCGCAGGCTTATGTTTCAAGCCGGGAGCAGCGCGACCGGCTCTATGCGGAGGCGGAGCGCGATCCGGAAAGCTTTTGGGGCGGCTTGGCCGAGCGTGAGTTGGACTGGTTTGAGAAGTGGACCTCCGTGCTGGAATGGAACGCGCCTACTGTGAAATGGTTCAAGGGGGGTAAAATCAACGCCTGCTATAACTGCGTCGACCGTCACGCGCAATCTTCCCGGAAGAACAAGGTAGCCATCCTGTGGGAAGGGGAACCGGGCGATCAGCGCATGATCAGCTACGCGGAGCTGCAACGGCTGGTGTGCCGCTTCGCCAATGTATTGAAGGAGCGTGGCCTAAAGACGGGAGACCGCGCGATCATTTACATGCCCATGGTGCCGGAGCTTGCGATTGCGGTTCTGGCGTGCGCGCGGCTCGGCATCATTCACAGCGTGGTGTTCGGCGGATTTGCGGCGGAGGCGATTAAGAGCCGCATCCAGGACCTGGAAGCCCAGGTGGTAATCACGGCCGATGGCGGGTGGCGGCGCGGCAAGGAAGTGAAGCTGAAGCCGGCCGTGGATGTGGCCGTGCGGGACTGTCCGACGGTGAAGGACGTCATCGTCTACCGCCGGACGGGCGCCGCGGTCGAGATGCGGGAAGGCCGCGACCACTGGTGGCATGAGCTCGACGAAGCTGTGAGCGAAGACTGCCCGGCGATACCACTCGATTCGGAAGCGCCCCTTTACGTGCTCTATACGTCGGGCACAACGGGGAAGCCGAAAGGTATTGTCCATACTACCGGGGGATACCTGCTGCAGACGCTCGCGACCATGAAGTGGGTTTTCGATCTGAGGGACGAAGACACCTACTGGTGCACAGCGGACATAGGCTGGGTGACCGGGCACAGCTACATCGTCTATGGCCCGCTAGCCGCGGGAGCGACGACCGTGATGTATGAAGGCGCGCCGGATTTCCCACATCCCGACCGCTTCTGGCGGCTGATTGCCAAGTACCGCGTGAGCGTGTTCTACACATCTCCGACGGCGATCCGGTCTTTCCTGAAGCAGGGCGACCAGTGGCCCAAGGGTCACAATTTGTCGAGCCTGCGATTGCTGGGGTCTGTAGGGGAACCCATCAATCCGGCCGCCTGGGATTGGTATCACCGCGTGATTGGGGAAGACCGGTGCCCGATTGTGGATACTTGGTGGCAAACGGAAACGGGTGCAATCATGATCGCGCCGATGCCGGGCGCCGTGGCGCTGAAGCCCGGGTCGGGAACGCTGCCGCTTCCCGGCGTGGCGGCCGATGTGGTGGACCTGAAGGGCAACCCGGTCGAGCCCAATCACGAAGGCTATCTGATCATCCGGCGGCCGTGGCCGGGCATGTTCCGGACGTTGTGGAAGGACCCGGAGCGATACCGCGAAAACTATTGGACGAAGATTCCCGGCGTCTATTTCACCGGCGATGCCGCGCGGCGGGATGAAGATGGCTACTTCTGGGTGCTGGGCCGCGTGGACGACGTGATGAACGTGAGCGGGCACCGGTTGAGCACGATGGAACTCGAAAGCGCTTTGGTTCGGCATCCGGCGGTGGCGGAAGCGGCGGTGGTGGGCAAGCCGCACGAAGTGACCGGGCAGGCTGTGGCGGCTTTCGTAACGCTGAAGCACGGCGATTGGAACAAAGAACAGTTGACGGAAGAGTTGAAGAAGTGGGTGGCGAAAGAGATCGGCAGTTTTGCCCGGCCGGAGCAGATCCGGATTACCGATGCGCTGCCGAAAACGCGAAGCGGGAAAATCATGAGGCGGCTGTTGCGGGAGATCGTGATGGGTAACGCGGTGTCCGGAGACGTAACAACGCTGGAAGATCTGTCGGTTTTGTCCAGATTGTCCTCGCAGGATGAGGAGTAGAACCCGCAGGATGAAGAGTAGAATAGGAGCCTGATGATACGGAACGTGCTGGTGCTGTTGGCTGGAAGTTTGATGATGATGTCCGCGGCGGATAAGCCGGATTTTACCGGCAACTGGACTCTGAACGTGGGCAAGTCGAGCTTCGGCAACATGCCGAAACCGCAGAGCATGACGCTGACAGCCGCAAAGAAGGGCGAGGTGCTGCATTCGGTGCAGACCACGGAGGACGGGCAGGGCAGGAAATCGACGGAAGGCGATTGGTTTCTGGATGGAAAGCAGCATCCGGTGGACCCTACCGCAGGGGCGGACAGGCAGACCGAGATGAGCAAATGGGACGGACGGACGCTGATTTCAGAGCGGCGCAGCGATAATGGCCGCTATCTGGAAACGATTCACATGACTCTGTCGAGGGATGGAAAAACGGCGACGGAGCGGGTGAGTGTCAAAAGCCCGAACGGCAACAACACCAGCACGCTCATCTGGGAGCGGAAGTAGTTCGCTTCAGGATCGAGGCCGGGATTCAGCCCAACGCCAAGCGGTCTGGACAATTTGATCCAGCTCCGGAAATTGGGGCTTCCAGCCTAGCGTAGTTTTGAGTTTCGCGGAATCTGCCACAAGCTCGGGCGGATCTCCTTCCCGCCGTGGTCCTACTGTGAAGGGAACCTTCTTCCCCGTAACCCGTTCGACGGAGTCAATGACTTGGCGGATGGAGAACCCAGAGCCGGTACCGACGTTGAACCGGTTCGAAGGAGCCCCGCTCAGGAGCGATTCGACTGCCAGAATGTGAGCCTGGGCCAGATCCGTGACGTGGACGTAATCGCGAATGCAGGTGCCATCGGGCGTGGGGTAGTCTTCGCCGAAGATGGTTACGGGGGCGCCGGTTTCGATTGCCCGGAAGAGCAGAGGAATCAGGTGCGTTTCGGGATCGTGGCGTTCGCCGGCGCGGCCTTTCGGATCGGCGCCTGAAGCGTTAAAGTAGCGAAGGGCGACGCTGCGAAGCCCGTGAATCCGGTCGAACCAGCCGAGGATCTTCTCCGTCATCACCTTGGATTCGCCGTAGGGATTGATGGGAGCGTAGGGCAGGGTTTCCGGAATCGGAGATTGGGCGGGCATGCCGTAAACGGCCGCGGTAGAGGAGAAGACGGCGTGCTTGACCCCTGCTTTCACCATTGCGGTGAAGAGGGACAGTGAGCCGCCGGTATTGTTTTCGAAGTACAGCTCCGGCAGGTGCATGGATTCGCCAACTGAAATGTACGCGGCGAAATGGATCACGGCGTCAACGGGTTTCTCAGCGAAAATTCGCTCCAGGGCCGCCGCGTCGTGGACATCGGCGACCCGGAGAAGCTTCGGATCGACGGCATCCCGGAAGCCGCGCACCAGGCTGTCAACCACCACGACATCGTAGCCCTGATCCACCAATTGAAGGACGGTATTGGAACCGATATAACCGGCGCCGCCGGTGACAAGAATTCGTTTCACACCCGATTGTAGCGGGGTGACTACGGATCCGTGCGGCGGTACAGTACGGTTCCTGAGGTTCGGCCGATCTCGCGATAGTGCGCCATCCACTGGTTGAGCTCCGGATAGCGCGCGGGGGAAAGGCGCGGGTTGTAAAGACTCAACCCGTCGGCGATGAAGGTAGGGCGGGTGCGGGCGAGCTCGCGCCTAGCTGCGGCGGGGCGATTGAGCGCGATAGGCTCGGATCGGGTCAGGTGCCGATCGGCCGGAACACCGGTGAGCGGTTGGGAATCGAGGAAACGGGTAGCATCCTCAAGGCCGGTGTAGACCCACAATTCAGGGCGGTAGCCCCAAATGAAGAGTGTGTCTCCGGGTTGCGCGGCGCGGCGAAGCAGGGAGGCGGCGGCGCGGGAATCCGCATCCATGGCGGTGTCTGCCCAGGGGCGGCGCTGGGCCATCAGGATGTAAGACGGTCCGAAGCGGGCCAGGGGAATGAGCAGAAGCGCGGCTACGATCCACGAGCGGCGTTGCAGGCGGGCCGCGCCGTAAGCACCGGCGATGCAGAGTGGCGGGAGGAGTTGCAGGTAATAGCGCGGAAAGAAGCGAAGCCCGAGAACCACGGCAGTGAACGAGATCGCGATCCAGAGAAGAAAGCGCCAAGGCATCCGCCACGCAGCCCCCGCCAGGAGAGCGGCATGGAAGCCGAGCCAGTTCGCAGTTCGAGCC
>JALYXI010000124.1 GCA_030947245.1 Acidobacteriota bacterium | reverse complement strand
CTACAGGCAACCCGCCTCTGGCTTCGTCGTGCAAGAGTTGCAAGCTTCCGTCAGATCTTCTCGCCGAATCGCGCCACTCGTAATACGTTTTGCCCCCATGTAGCAAGAATATGCCAACGGAGATTAGCCCGATAGCTAACCCCGCACTCGGCCTGTCACTCGAGAGAACAGAAGCACTCCAGGCTAGCAAAATACTAACTCCAATCACGGCCGGAAGCGCATAGCGATAAGTGAACGCGCCTGTAATAGTTTTCGCCAGGAAAACCGCAACGAGGGGAATCAGAACGAATCCGAGTGCGGCAGCGATTTCGTGTGTTGGGATCCGATCGAAGTGACCGGACCGCCCGTCCCTCTCAGGGCCGCGCACCACGAAGGCCATTGCTACGATCATCGGAATGCAGACAAGCACAAGAATGGCCGGATGCAGCAGATAGGAATAGAACCCGATGATATTCGTCCACTGAGGTTTTGCCCAGAACGTACCGGAATAGCTATGGGCCGCTCGAATTAACGGTAAGAAAATGATCAGCGGCAATAATCCCGCAGTAATTGATACCAATAGCGGGAGATCAAGTTTTTTTCGAACGGCAAACCGGACACCTTCACCGAGGGCGAATGGAACGAAAATAAGTATCGCGTAATAGTGACACGAGATTGCCGCGCCCAAACTTAGGCTTAGACCAGCTAGAGCCGCGCTTCTTCGCCTCCCTTCGACCGCTGATTGCCAGAACAGCAGCGCCACACCGCAGAACCCGAAGAGAAGTCCGTAGGGCCGTGCCTCATAGCTGTAATAAAGACTCTCGGTGACCCATGGAAATACCATGGCGACAAGTCCGTATGCCGCGGACGAGCGTCTGCGGACGAAGAAGTAGAGGCTGAGCCCCATCACCCAGAACCCGATAATTTCAGGTAGCCGGAAGGCGAGGTACCCCGGACCAAAAAGGGCGGTGAAGGCGCGGGTGATGACATAAAAGAGCGGGGGGAGTTGTTCGGCGCCTGTCAACAATGCGTTCCAAACATCCGGCAGGCTCGGCCGCCCCGAAATGTAGAATGTGAACAACTCGTCATTCCAGAATTGCTTGGTTGAGGCGAGAACACAAACAACGGCGAAGTAGATCGTGCTAACCGCCGTGACGAGAAACCCTGGGCGGCGCTCGATTTTTTCAAGCAACATCCAAGCTTTCCTGGCAATCATTGTCACAGGTTCACTTCTGAGGGCGATTGTCCGCCTCAATACCAACCCTCATCGCGCTTCAGGTGCATCGCTGAGCGTGTCGGGTTCCGGCCGGGGCGCAGCCGTTTCAGCCGTGCCCCGCGTGCGGCGGGCGTTCCTTGCGATACGAAATAGCGCCGATATATAATTCGGTGCTACACTGACTATCCGAAAGGAGGAGTGCCCCATTTCAATTGTCCGGTTGATCCAGGAAATCGGAACTTCCTGAATATCGTAACCCGCAATTATAGGTTTAAGACCTGTCTCCACATTAGCCGCGAAGTGGTTTTCCTCAATTGACATGTTTTTTAAAATATCAGAACGCATCAGTTTGAGGTTGTTCGAAATGTCTCTTACGCGCAAGTGAAGCAAAAGGTTCAGTAGAAGGTGAAAGCCGCGATTGCAGAGGATCTTGGTGAGCGGGTAGTTGATTAGTACGGACTCGTGCGTAAACCGGCTTCCGATAGCGCCCACGCGACCGTCTGCGATCGCATCGAAAAGATCGCGGAACTCCGGTACGATGTGCACGAAGTCGCAATCCATCGTGAGGATATAACGCCCGGTCGCAGCAGCGTAGCCATCACGAAGCGCTCGTCCCACGCCGTTGGGCGGTTTGCGATCAACCAGCTTAACTCTCGGGTACTCCTGCGACAGCGTTCTCACAGCGTCCGCAGTGCCGTCGCGGCTATTGTCATTCACTAAAAGGATCTCGTGGATGTAGCTGTCGTACATCTGCAATAAGGTTTCAACCAGCGGCCGAACGTTCATTTCCTCGTTGTAACAGGGCACCACAATCGAAGTAGAGTCAAAGAGCGTAGCGTGGTTGGCCAGAGAAACGCTGGGACGGCGAGCGGTCTCATCCCCCGGCTTTTTCGCCCAGATATAAAGCGTGCCGCAGAAATCCCGGATAACGGGCGTGTGCTCCAGAATGAACGCAACATCGCGAATCCAGTTGATCAGAAAGCGAGGAGTCCGCCCATGAACAATATCGTATGGAATCACCTGGAC
>JALYXI010000086.1 GCA_030947245.1 Acidobacteriota bacterium | reverse complement strand
CTGATGCAGTGCGTCGCCGTGAAAAGCGCCCTACCCGAAGAAGTTTTCGAGACGCTGAAAGGCCTTACCCAGGAGAGCTCGCTCACCATTACCGGCAAGATCCGCGCCGATGCCCGCGCTCAAGGCGGCTTTGAGATGGACGTGGAAAATATCGAAGTCCATCAACGCGTTTCGGAAAGTGACCCCTACCCCATTACGCCCAAGGAACACGGCACGGAGTTCCTGATGGATCACCGGCACCTCTGGCTTCGTAGCCAGCGCCAGCATTCCATTATTCGCGTGCGCCATACCATCATTAAGGCCGTCCGGGATTACTTCGATTCACACGGCTTCACCCTTGTTGACACGCCCATCTTCACGCCCGCCGCTTGCGAAGGAACCACCACGCTTTTCGAAGTGAATTACTTCGATGACGATAAGGCCTACCTTACGCAATCCGGCCAGCTTTACAACGAGGCCAACGCCATGGCGTTTGGCAAAGTCTATTGCTTCGGCCCCACCTTCCGCGCTGAGAAGAGCAAAACCCGCCGCCACCTGACGGAGTTCTGGATGGTGGAGCCCGAAATGGCCTACGCCGATCTCGACGAAGTGAAGCGCGTCGCTGAAGAGATGCTGCTCTTTGTCACCGCCCGTGTGCTCGAACACCGCAGGGAAGATCTGGAAATCCTGGAACGCGACATTTCGAAACTCGAAGCTATCCAGGGTCCCTTCCCGCGTCTCTCGTACGACCGCGCGATCGAAATCCTGAAAGCCAACGGCAGCGGCATCGAATGGGGCAGTGATTTTGGCGGCGCCGACGAAACCATCCTCACGCAGCAGTTCGACCGTCCCATTATGGTTGATCGCTTCCCGATGGCCATCAAAGCTTTTTATATGGCGCCCGATCCCGACCGGCCGGAAGTCGCGCTCGGCGTTGATGTTCTCGCTCCCGAAGGCTACGGCGAGGTGATCGGCGGCGGCCAGCGCGTCCATGATCCCGAACTTCTGCTCCAACGCATCGAAGAGCATCACCTGCCCAAAGAAGCCTTTGATTGGTACATTGACCTCCGCAAATTCGGCACCGTTCCTCACGGCGGCTTCGGGATGGGCATTGAACGCTGTGTGGCGTGGATGTGCGGCCTGGAGCACATTCGCGAAACCATCGCGTTCCCGCGGATGCTCTACCGGCTGCGGCCATGAAGCAGTCCCACATTGCGGTTATCGGCGCGCCTCTCGATCTCGGGCAAGGGCGGCGCGGAGTTGATATGGGGCCTTCGGCCCTGCGTGTCGCGAATCTCGATCAAAAGTTGCAGGTCCTCGGTTATGAAGTGGAAGACCTGGGCAACGTCGCGGTGGATCAGCAGGAGAACACTCCGGAAGGTCCGCGCCATGCCAAATACCTGCCACAAATCGCCGCTGTTTGCGAGCGGCTCGGCATCATGGTTTCGACGGCCTTAGGCGAAGGAAAGGCTCCGCTCGTCCTAGGGGGCGACCATTCCGTCGCCATCGGCACCGTCGCCGGCGTCGCCCGGCATTTCCGCAAGAAGCGCCAGAAGATCGGGCTCATTTGGATGGATGCCCATGCCGATATGAACACGCCGCAAACCAGTCCCAGCGGCAACGTCCATGGGATGCCGCTTGCCTGCTGCATCGGCTTGGGTCCGGTCGAACTTACCAAGATTTTCGGCTTTCTGCCCAAGGTGGATCCGAAGAACGTCGCCATCGTGGGCGTGCGCGACGTCGACATTATGGAGCGCGCCCACGTACGGGAAAGCGGAGTCCACGCCTTCACCATGCGCGATATCGATGAACGCGGTTTGCGCGCGGTAATGGCTCAGGCTATGGAGGCCGCCCTCCGCGGAACTGCCGGCTTTCATCTTTCACTCGACCTCGATTACGTTGATCCCAAAGACGCGCCCGGTGTCGGCACGCCCGTCCGCGGTGGCGCCACTTACCGGGAGGCCCATCTCGCCATGGAGATGATCTGCGATTCGAACGGCATGGTGTCCATGGAAGCCGTCGAAGTAAATCCCGTGTTCGATGAAGTAAACCGGACGGCGGAGTTGGGCGTCGAACTCATCATGTCCGCGCTCGGAAAGAAAATCCTGTGAGCAAGATCCGCGTCGGAGTCATCTACGGGGGCCGCTCGGGCGAGCATGAAGTTTCCATTCGCTCCGCCGAATCCATCATCGCGGGCCTGGACCCCAGCCGCTATCACGTCACCCGCTACCTGATCGGTAAGGACGGCCGCTGGAAACCCGGGCCCATCCTTCCCGAACCCGGCCGCACGGATCTCGATGTTGTCTTCCCCATCCTGCACGGAACCTTCGGCGAAGACGGCACCGTACAAGGTCTGCTTGAGCTGGCCGATCTGCCCTATGCCGGCGCGGGCGTTATGGCTTCAGCCATATCGATGGATAAAGAGATGACGAAGCGCGTTTGCCGCGAACGGGGTTTGCCCGTGGTGGATTACGCTGTAGTGACTCGCGGACATCTGGATGCGCAAGCCATAGCCGGCCGCCTGCCCTTTCCCTTGTTCGTCAAGCCCGCGAATCTGGGTTCCTCGGTCGGAATTTCCAAAGCACATAACCAGGCCGGACTTGCGGCCGCGCTTGCTCTTGCCGCGCAATACGATCGCAAAGTAATCGTCGAACGTGGCGTCGAAGGCCGCGAGTTCGAGTGCTCTGTGATTGGCAATGATCATCCCGCTGCCTCCGTTCCTTGCGAAATTATCCCTTCCCGCGAATTTTACGATTACGAAGACAAGTATCTTCTGGACAAAGCGCGAGTCGAAATGCCCGCACGAATAACACCGGAACAAACTGCGGAAATGCAGCGTCTGGCAGTCTCGTGTTACCAAGCGGTTGAATGCGAAGGCATGGCCCGCGTCGATTTTCTTATGGACGGCGCGACCGGCCAAATGTTTGTCAATGAGATCAACACGCTTCCCGGCTTCACCTCCATCAGCATGTTTCCCAAGATGTGGGAGCATTCCGGCATCAAGTTCCCCGCCCTGATCGAGCAACTTCTCGCGCTCGCCATCGAACGCCACCAGCGAAAGCGCGAAACACGGTACACCCGGTGAAACTGTTTCGGTTCTTCCTGGTTCCTCTCACCGCCGGCGCGCTCCTTGCCGCGGAGGACGACTTGTCACGTGAAGTCAAGCGCCTGGTTGATGCGTATGCGGTTGCCGAAAGCTACTCCGCCGAACCCGTCAACCCCGAACAAGCCTTCTACCAAGGGGCCATTCCCGGTCTGCTGCGCCGCCTCGATCCCCATTCCGTCTTCTTCGATCCCGCTCAGTTCGAGCAATTGAAACAGATGCAGAATTCCACCACGAAGGGCTTCGGCTCGGTGGTCTCGATTCTGCCCGGCCGCGTGATCGTCCTACAAGCCCTGCCCGGCACCCCGTCCGCGCGCTCCGGCATCGCTCCCGGCGACGAGATTCTGGCCGTCAATAACTTCCGCCTGGATCGCCTGAACCTGGAGCAACTGGTGGAACTGCTGGGCGAATCGCGCCAAAAGCCTGCGCGCCTGGATGTTCGCCGCAGCGGCAATGCCCGCCTCCTGCAGTTCACTCTTACACCGGAAGAAATGCAGTCGCCCAGCGTAGAACGTGCGTTTCTGCTGAAGCCTGGCGTTGCTTACCTGCGCGTTGGCAGCTTCGAAGAAAAAACAGGCGCGCAAATCAAGGAAGGCATCGAACAACTTGGCGGCGCCAAACTCTCCGGCCTCGTTCTCGATCTACGTAATAACCCAGGCGGACTGCTCACCGCCGCTATCGAGACCGCTTCTCTATTCTTGAAGCCGGAGCAAACCGTTCTGACCATCAAAGGCCGCAACGTGAAAGAAAAGGAAGAGAAGGTTCCCTCCGGCGCCCAACCTTATAGTTTTCCGGTGGCTATTCTGATCAACGCCAAAAGCGCCAGCGCTTCCGAAATTGTAGCGGGCGCCCTCCAAGACCATGACCGCGCCACAGTTCTGGGCGAGCCGAGTTATGGCAAGGGTCTGGTCCAGAGTGTCTTCCCCTTGTCGGGCAGCACCGGAATCGCGCTCACCACCGCCCTTTACTACACCCCCAGCGGCCGGTCCATCCAAAAGCCATTGAAAGACCAGGGGGATCAGTTCGCCCTCTCCGCCACAACCAAGCACCCCAACATACGTGCCGATTTCAAGAGCGACAAAGGCCGGCAATTGCAAGGCGGTGGAGGTATATTGCCGGATATTCTGATTACACAACCCGAACTTAGCCGCCTTCGCGTTGCCCTGGAAGGTTCAGGCTCCTTCCCGTCTTTCGCCACGGAGTATCTCAAGCAGCACAAAGTGGACGCTTCCTTCGAAGTCACTCCGCAGCTTCTCGATAGCTTTCGCGAGTATCTGAACGAAAGGCAGATTCAGCCGGGTCTTGGCGAATGGTCGCGTGAGCGCGACTTCATTCAGAACCGCCTAAGGAGCGAGATCTTCAATCAAGGCCTGGGCGTGGAGAAGGGCGACGAAGTGGAAGCCCAGCGTGACCCCGGCATTCAAAAGGCACTGGAAATTCTCCGCTAGAGAATGCTGGCGCGCCTTACGAAGCACCCGATCGTGCGCAACGCACTTTCGCTCTATGGCATCCAGCTCGCCAGTTACGTGCTGCCGCTGCTCACGTTCCCTTACCTTGCTCGCGTTCTTGGGACCGGGAAATTTGGCCTCATCGCCACTTCGCAGGCGTTTGTCGGTTACTTCCTGGTCATCACCGAATACGGATTCAACTTCAGCGTCACACGCGAAATCTCCGTCGCTCGTGACGATTCTCAACAGCTGTGCCGCATTTACACCTCCGCCATGGCAGCCCGCGTTCTTCTGATGCTGGGAAGCCTTCTTCTGATGA
The DNA here is from genome assembly GCA_030947245.1 of Acidobacteriota bacterium. Lineage (GTDB taxonomy): Bacteria > Acidobacteriota > Terriglobia > Bryobacterales > Bryobacteraceae > JALYXI01. The sequence continues at coordinate 2,398 of JALYXI010000086.1, read as the reverse complement.
CCGCTATCGTCTTCAGTTTCCCGAAGCTCCGGGCGGATTGGGCAGTTTTCTACATCAGCTTCCTCACCGTAATCGGAAGCGCCCTGTTTCCGCAATGGCTATTCCAGGGTCTGGAAAAAATGGGCTTCATCACCGTCCGTGAAATCGGCGCGCGGCTCATCGGCCTTCTCACTATCTTCTTTCTCGTCCGCACCAGCGCGGATTACCTCTGGGCCGCCGCCGTCATGTCGGGCAGTTCCGCCGTTGCCGGCCTGGTCGGGCTTCTCTATGTCGAAAAGCTGACTGGCGTCCGCTTCACCACTACCTCCTGGCGGGAGATCCGGCAACTCCTGCGGGAAGGTTGGCACATTTTCCTTTCCACGGCGGCCATCACCCTGTATACACGAAGCAACTTGTTCGTGCTCTGGTTGGTGGCGAGCGATGCCGAAGCGGGAATGTTCGCCGCCGCATCCCGCCTCATCGAAGCCGCCAAGGGGCTTGTCTTTCCCATGTCGACTTCCATCTACCCGCATATCAGCAGGCTCGCCGTTGAATCGCGCCCGAAAGCCGTCAGCTTTATCCGCAAGAGCATCCCCCGCATGGCTTGGCCCTTTCTCGCCCTCTCGCTCGGCTTGGGCGTGCTTGCCCCACTCGGCATCCATATCGTGTACGGAAGCAAATACGATGGCAGCATTCCATTGCTGCAAATCATGTCGCCAATTCCGATCGTCGTGGGCCTTGGAGTGTGCTTCGCGACATTCTATATGCTCGGCCTGGGCTATAAAAGGCAGTGGTCAAACATGATCATGGCCGCCAGCCTCTTCAACTTCGTGGTCCTTTTCCCGCTTCTGTGGCTGATGCGCGCTCCTTACGCTGTCGCGATCACAAGCACTGCGGTGGAATGCTTCGTCACAGCGGCAAGCTATCTGTTTTTCCAACGCAAGGAATCGCAATCGGAAAAGGGATAATTGAACCTGATGGGTACCCTGTTGCTGCTCGAACAAGAAACAAACCCGTGGATGGCCGCGGCGGCGCGCTTCGATGAGGCGGCAGCCAAGCTAAACCTGGAAGACGGAATGCGCAAGGTGCTCAAGAGCCCCGCGCGTGAAATCACCGTCAACATCCCCGTGCAGCTTGATGACGGACGCATCGAAGTCTTCACTGGTTATCGCGTCCAGCACTCGATTGCGCGAGGTCCCGGAAAAGGCGGAATTCGCTTTGCGCCCGATGTCACGCTGGACGAAGTCCGCGCTCTGGCCAGTTGGATGACGTGGAAATGCGCGGTCGTAAACATCCCTTTCGGCGGCGCCAAAGGCGGCGTCATCTGCCAGCCCAATATGATGTCCGATGGCGAACTGGAGCGTATCACCCGCCGTTACACTGCGGAGATTATCGACTTTCTTGGCCCGGAACGAGACGTCCCCGCTCCCGATGTCAACACCAATGACCGCACCATGGCCTGGATCATGGACACCTATTCCATGCACGTCCGCCATACCACAACCGCCGTCGTGACCGGTAAGCCCATGGATCTGGGCGGCTCACTCGGCCGGCCCGAGGCAACCGGCCGCGGCTGCATGCTCGTTTCCCGCGAAGCGCTACGCAAGCTGGGCCTCACCGGCCGCACGCCCCGCGTTGTCATCCAAGGGTTCGGCAATGTCGGCGGCATGGCGGCGCGCCTCATGTCGCGCATCGGCTACCGGATTATCTGCATTGTGGAATATGATGGCGCCGTCTATAATCCCGCCGGACTCGACATCGAAGCGCTTATGCGCCACCGCAAGGAAACCGGCTCCATTTGCGATTTTGCGGGCGGCGAGAACATCGATAAAGCCGAGGCCTTGTTCCTCGAGTGCGAAATTCTGGTACCGGCCGCAACGGAGAACGTCATTCACACCGGCAATGCGGACCGCCTCCGCTGCCGCATCCTCTGCGAGGGAGCCAACGGGCCAACCACTTCGCAAGCCGACGAGATTCTTGCCGCCAAAGGCATCTTTGTCCTCCCCGATATTCTCGCCAACGCCGGTGGCGTCACCGTCTCCTACTTTGAATGGGTTCAGGACCGCCAGGGGTTCTTCTGGAATGAAGCGCTGGTCAACGAACGCCTGGAAGAAATCATGGTCAACAGCTTCGCGGCTGTGGTTGGCTATGCCGAAAAGCATGGCGTGCACAACCGCACCGCGGCTTACATGCTCGCCCTGGACCGTGTTGCAAACTGCATTCGGCTGCGCGGAATTTACGCTTAAGGTTGCATGGCTGACCCATCTACGCCGCTGATGCGGCAGTACGCGGCGGCCAAGGAACAGGTGCCGCATGCGCTGCTGATGTTCCGTCTGGGGGATTTCTACGAGCTCTTCTTTGAAGACGCCATTACCGCTGCCCGCGAACTCGAAATCACCCTTACCGCGCGGCACAAGAG
>JALYXI010000082.1 GCA_030947245.1 Acidobacteriota bacterium | reverse complement strand
ACCCCAATTTTTCGAAAGGAAAGCTGCTGCCCCAATCCGTGTGGTAGCCCAGCCGCATGTTGTCCGGATTGACGGATACCTGGGCATGCGTGACGCAGTTCTGTTCCGAAAGAGCGAATCGCGAGCGCAACACTTCAATAAGTAAGCGTCCGGAATGCACTTGGGACGCGCTCGGTTCAAAGCCTTGCGCCGTTTCCGCTTCGAACGAAACGCCCAGAAAGCTTTCATTCAGGTTGACCCAGACCCGATCGCCTGAGGCCCATATGGAGTGGCCGGCGTGAAGAGCGGTTTCGCCTTCAGGCACAATGCGGTACACCTGCCCAAACCGGTCAACCACGAAGTTATATAGCCGTCCCCTGCGGACGCGTTCCAGGACATCCTCGCGGCTGCGGAGCAGAGCGCTATTGCGCGCGGGTTCAAGTGGCAGAATCTGGCTTTCCGTTGTATGGAACACTATGCCGGCGGGTAACGATTCCCGGGAAGAACCGGACACCAGCGATCCCCTCGCGTACACGAGATAACTCCGGGGAGAAGAGCTGGTTTCGTATTCGCGCCGCACTGCGAGACCGTTACTGTAGAAGGTCCGCAAGGCTGTTTCTTCTACCACCCAAACGGCAGGTGCGGCGCCCAGGGCGTGAACATGCGGGTTGCTGATTGCCGGAACCGGCTTACTTCGGGCTACTTGGTGGCAGCACAGCAGCGCACAACACGCAGCTACAACACGGGCCGTCCGGTTTGCGCGAAGAGCCCACAATTGCCGCTGCCGCCGTCCCCGCCGCAAAATCCGGAGCCGCTTTACACAGTCCGGTTCGCGCCATGCCCGATCCTCAATCGAAGCGAAAATTTGCAATCGAGGTATGTGGTGTGGAGGTAGAGCTATTCCTCTCAGAAAGCGCGGTATATTTCTGCTAATAACTCGTCTATTCTTCGCCCGAAATAGAGGAATGCTTCGCTCTGATCCCGCCGCCAAACTGCGCCTTGCGGCAGTTCGACTGTCCGGTCGCCCGATGTCAGCAGATCGAAGCGGCGCAGCGTCCGGCCGCGGTGCTGCTCTATCTCTGGAAACGGGCCTGCCTGGCTTTGCGCCGCCCTGCCGAATCCGAGCGATTCGTGGCACAGCAACACCGTACTCCGGACGATTCGCTGGTTCCTCTGACGGGACCGGACCTGCAGCAACTGCTCGTAGAGCGATTCTTCAGCTCGGGCCTGCAGTTGTTCCACGCGGATCAGTAAATCCCGGCGGGTTGCTCGCCAGTCGTAGGCCGTGGGCATGCCGCTTAGCGCATCGAAGCCTTGCTCGACATGCTCCCGGCAACTCTGCCAAAACCCGAGGAGCTCTTCTTCCAGGCGCCGGGCCACTCTGGGCGGCGGCACAATGAATGACGATGCAATGGCAATTACGCCTCCCAGCACTGTGTCCTCCGCCCGCACCAGCATCAGGCTCGCGCTCCACTGGCCCAGCACGGTGAACAGAAACGCCACGTACACGGTGATGAAGAATGTCATCCACGGGTAAGAGCTCTTGCGAAAGAATGCCGCCAGGAAAATGGACAGCAGCAGCAGCGCCATTTCGAGTTCCGGCCGCCCAATCGACACAAAGTGCAGCATCCAACCCGCGACGCACCCCGCAACGGTCATCCCGACGCGGTGCCACGTTTTGCGAAGGCTGGATCCCCACGTATCGTTGACGACGACTACGGCGACCAGAATGGTCCAATAGGGCCGCTGGGCAGTAATCACTGCGGAAACTAGAATGGCCAGGAGCGCCGCGACTGCCGCCCGCAAAGCGGTGCGCGTGGTTTCAGTCACGCAGTCACGTCATCCATTCAGCAAAGCGCGCTCCTGCCGCAGCAAGGCCAGCACCTCATCCAGGTGGACCAATCCGAACTCCCGGGCCGCACGCTGTGAAGCGTCCTCGTCGTATTCCCGCCCCAGTTCGGCCAGGATGGTCAGCACTTGCAGCGCCTCATATTGCTGCGCCAGCACGGCGCGGCAAGGCACGCCTGCCATCGGCGTCAGGGTTTCCATCTCTTCTTCCTCGAAGGCCACGGCCCGGTGCATCGCGTGTAGATCCGCTGCACGGCTTGGATCAGCGCGAATTCGCGTCGCGCGAAAGAGAAAGAGATCCGCTGCATGACGGAAGGCTCGTGTCGTTCCATCGGGCAGCACATAGAAGAACACAATGTAAGCTGAGGCGAAACCAACCGCTACAGCGGTCATCATCGTCGCGGCGCGGCCTGTCCCGCCGGGCTGCAAGGTGGCCAGCAGCATCAGAACAAACGCAAATACCGGAAACATAGCCTTTCCTGGAATGAACCGCCTCACATAGAACGCGGCAAAGGCGGCCGCCACCAGCAGAGCTTCTTTGGCCCACGCGCTCGATGCGAGGAGACTGCCTATCGCAACAGCAAGGGTGGAGGCCGCGCCCATGGACGCCATCGAAATCTGGCGGGTCCGGCGTGCCGAGCCCGCGGTGGATTGCATGAGAAATCCAGCGCTTAAGCCGGCGTAAAGCGTTCCGCGGGGCTCCATCCAGCGGCACACCTCGAGAGCGATCACAAGCGCTAAAACCGTCTTGGCAGCGTGTTTCAACTGCGAGAGCCCAGGGTCTGAAGCGAGCAGGAAATAACGGATGTGGTCGATGGCACCCACGCGCACTGGTCTCAGACCTTCCAAGTTTTGCTTGAGTCTAGCAAACGTGTTTCCATGGTCTTTGCCAATGCTTCAAGGAAAAACAGCGATCATCACCGGCTCGGCGGCAGGGATCGGCGAGGGTATCGCCCATTTGTTCGCGGAACACGGCGCCAGGCTGGCGCTTGTGGATTGCAACACTGCTCATAATGAAGCGGTCGCGCATTCCCTGAAGGCGCGCGCTTACTCTTGCGACCTGCGCGATTCAGCCGCCATCAACCGGGTCGCCGAAGCGATTCAGAAAGAGATCGGCCCCGCTGATATTTTGATCAACAACGCAGGCGTTTATCCGCGGCGCGCGCTTATGGAAACCACGGAACAGGAGTGGGACGACATGCAGGCAGTCAACCTGCGAAGCGTGTTCTTGATGACTAAAGCAGTGCTTCCCGCTATGCTGGCGCGCGGTTCGGGGAAGATCGTCAACATGTCTTCCGTCACGTTTCACTTGGGCATGGCCAACCTTGCGCACTATGTGGCATCTAAGGGAGGCATCATCGGCTTAACCCGCTGCGCGGCCCGCGAAGCCGGTCCCCGCAATGTGCATGTGAACTGCATTACGCCGGGAGCCATTCTGGTGGAAGCCGAAAAAGCTGTCCAGACCGAAGAAGCGCTTCAGGAGATCTTAAACCAGCAGAGCCTGAAACGCCGTCTTCTGCCGATCGATATCGCGCGTACCTGCCTATTCCTCTCCTCCGAACTGAGCGACGGACTTACCGGCCAAACTCTGAATGTGGACGGCGGCTGGGTAATGCACTAACGATGCATCGCGTTCGGGCGATTGCAACGGATTACGACGAAACCATTGCCGAGCACGGATTTGTTCCCCAGCTTACGCTCCGGGCCATGGAGAGGTTCCGCGCTTCGGGCCGTTTACTTATTCTCGATACGGGGCGCGGTCTGGAAGACCTAACCGCATTATTTCCGGAACTGGACCGGTTTGATCGAATCGTAGCTGAAAACGGCGCTGTCTTGTACGACCCTGGAACAAAGATAGGACGTGTGCTCGCGCCGCCTTTGGCGCCCGCGTTCCTTGCAGACCTTGGGCGTCGCGGCGTTGAGCCCATTCCCAAGCGGCAGGTAATTGTTGATACCTGGGCTGTTCACCATGGACAAATTCGTGAGGCGATTCGAGAGGCAGGGCTGGATTACCAGTTGATATATAACAAGGATTCGGTGATGGTGCTACCCAATGGCGTCGATAAGGGTACGGGCCTGAAACACGCCCTAACCGGTACGGGAGTGTCACCGTTCGAGACGGCTGGTATCGGTGACGCGCAAAACGATTTCGAACTGCTGGCCGCATGTGGAATCAAAGTTGCCGTCCCGCATGCCATTCCTGCGCTCACGCGCGAAGCGAACCACACAATGAGCTTTGTAGAACTCGTCGATTCGATCCTTTCGGATACAATGAATCCGAAATGAAATTCACTGTCCTGTTTCTGGCTACAATCACCGCGTTCGCTGAATCCCCCCTTACCGGGCGATGGGATCTTACGATATCGGTACCCGGCCAGACCTACCCTTCCTGGATGGAAGTGTCAGAGGGAGGCGCAGTCCGTGTGGTGGGCAGGGTGGCGAGTGTCCATGCGGTGCAAAACACCAAGATCGACGGTAATCACCTGACCTTCAACAGCATGGAACATTTCGGCAAGCCGATCAAGATGACCTGGGACATTTCCGCCCAGGGGGACAAGCTAACGGGTAGCCAGAAGCGCGAAGACGGTACCGTGGGCAAGCTTACCGGAGAGCGGGCACCGAAGCTGGATCGCAAGATGCCGGACGCCTGGACCACGCCAACTCCTTTGTTCAACGGCAAGGATCTGACCGGTTGGACGCCGCTGGTGACAGAGCAAGGCAAGCCGCCGGAAAACCATTACAAAGCCATAAATGGAGAACTTGTGAACGAGGCGCCGGGAGCTAACCTCCGTACCACGCGCAAATTTCAGGACTTCAGACTTCACCTGGAGTACAACTGTCCCAAGGACGGCAACAGTGGCGTGTACCTACGCGGCCGTTATGAATTCCAGGTAGAATACGAGCCCGCCGGTCACAATCCGCCGGAAAACGCGATGGGCTCGATCTACGGGTTCTTGGCTCCGGCTAAAGTAGTTACGCCGCGTCCCGGTCAATGGGAAACCTTGGACGTCACGCTAGTAGGCCGGCATGTCACGGTGATCCGTGACGGGGTCAAAACGATGGACGATCTTGAAATCCCCGGCATCACCGGAGGCGCGCTGGACAGCCATGAAGCTGAGCCTAACTCTCTTTACATTCAGGGCGATCATACCGGAGGCATGAAGTACCGGAACATCACAATTTCCGTGCCCAAGTAGAAGTTTGGACGCCGCGGGTTTAAAACCGCAGCGCCCACTGTTTAGCTACGGCTTGCTAATCCAATCACGGTCAGTACGGGTTTCGTCGGTCAGATTTTGACGATGTGCGCCCTCCGGGGTGGCGTCTTTTGCGGTAATGCACTCCGGAAGATGGACCTCCAAAGCACCCTGCGAGTCGAAACTTCTCCCGCACGACGGACACTCATGGTGTGGTCCAACGTGTGTATGCCCTGGCATCGGCTTAGCCTTTGGCTCCAAGCTGTTGAGCCTTAGTGTTAACGACAGTTTCCGCCAATCGCGTCAACTTTTCATCGGCCATTTTCTCTTCTTCCAAGGTCTTTTCCAGCAGAGTGACGGCGCTCTGTTTACCCATCTGTTGGGCGAAGGTCCGCGCTGTCCCATAACAGGCGATCTCGAAATGCTCCACCTTGTTCCCTGCCGAGATTAACGCCGCATCGCGAAGCGGGCTTTGGTCCATTTCACTGATTATCTCTTCCCCTTCCTTCACCAAAGCCTTCATCGCTCCACAGGTTTCGCCGTCCGGCTTCTTTCCCATTGAGGAGAAAATCTGCTCCAGCCGGGTCACGTGATTTTTCGTTTGCTCCAGATGGTCTTCGAAGGCGCTTCGAAGCTCATCGGACTTGGAGGCCTTCGCCATCTTGGGCAGGGCTTTGGTCAGCTGGTTCTCCGCGTCATACATCTCGCGGAGCGATTTCAGGGAAAACTCTTCGAGTGTGTCAATGTTCATGATGCCTTACCTCACTTAAAACGGGAGCATCCCCTATTCCATAATGTGAGGATTGCCGGACGTTTCCGGTTCGATTGACACACTCAGCCCACCCGTTGTTATTTAAGGCTGGCCTGCCTCGCCAACCGAAAGCCGATCATACGATGCGATTGCACCGAGGGCCACGCGGCCGAGCGAGCGTAGCTCCTTAAATCGAAGCCGTCTTCAAAGAACGTTCCGCCTCGCATGACCCGGTAGGCTCCTGTGGCGGGACCTCGAGGATTTTTCCTGGGGGACACTGAATAATAATCCCGCGCGTACCAATCCTGGCACCATTCCATTACATTGCCCGCCATATCGAAGGCTCCGTAAGGGGAGGATGCGTTGTGAGTGTCGCGATCGCCATGCCGGGCGCCATCGAACGTTCCTACCAACATGCCCGTATCGAACGGAGCCGACCCGGCATAATTTGCGTAGGAGTGGTCGATGGTGTTGCCCCATGGAAAGCGCCGCTGGTCCGTACCCCGCGCCGCCTTTTCCCACTCAGCTTCAGTCGGCAGATGGTATTTCTTTCCCGTCTTCACGCTTACCCAGTTGCAATAGGCCGTCGCAGCATCCCAATTCACTCCCTGTACCGGATAATTGCCGCTCTCCGGAGTTCCACCGCCGTGATTTCGCGCGTCCGTCCAGTAAGGGATCTGCTCTTTCGGCATCACGCGGCCATCGGGCCAGAATTGTGGATCGTCATAACCGGGATCCTCGCGGAACTTGCGCCATTGCGCATTCGTAACTTCGAATTTTCCTATGTAGAATGCATCCAGGTAGACGACATGGACCGGCCGCTCCCGAGCTTCTCCGTCGCCGAAGTTGTCGCCCATCGTGAAAGAACCGGCCGGAACCAGTACCAGTTCTCCATATCCGTCGTTCACGGTTTCGGTGCGGGTGGAATCCGCCGCGCTCATCAGAAGCAGTGAACAGAAGAGAAGCGGCAGCAGCTTCACTTTTCGCCCCCACCCGGTAGAAATCCGCCGTACTTGAGAAAGTGTTCCAGGCGCGGCATCCAGTCTGAGAAGTTGCCGCTCCCGTAGCCTGACCCAAAGCCGTGACGGCCTTTCTGGTAGATATGAATTTCAGCGATCGCGCCCGCGCGCGTGAGATCCATAAACAACTGCGCGCTTCCGAGCGAAGCGCCTTTGTCGTATTCAGCGGCCAACAGAAAAGTGGGCGGGAAGTCTTTCAACGGTTCGCCGGGATAGGTTTTCCCCGGTCCATACACTA
>JALYXI010000081.1 GCA_030947245.1 Acidobacteriota bacterium | reverse complement strand
CGGCCCACTGGAAGGAATTATCGAAGATGAGAACACCGACGGAATCGATCGGCCGTAGATTCTCTACCACACCGATGGAAGCAATGCGCGCGAGTTCCATCTTCTTGCCTTCCATGGATGACGACTTGTCGATTATTAGAACGACACAGGGCCCTTCGGGCGAGCGGGGCGGGGCGAGCTTGGCGGGAAAGGAACGCTCAAGGGGGTCCTCCGGCGCTCCCGGCTTTTTCTCGACGTACTGGTTCTTTTCGCCGGCAATCCAGAGCAGACCGCCGCCTTGCTGTTCAAACTGCTCGATGCGAGTCTTATCGGCGGGCGGAATTGCTTCCATGTCCCAGTTGTTGAACACCACAAGCTGATAGTCATCGAGCTTTGCGGGCAGGGGCTGGGCCGAAACAGTCCAATCGAACTGATTGGCGGCTAAAGCGTGCGTCAGGTGATCTTCCGAGCCGGTGGGGTCCTGAGAGAGAATGAGCACCCGCGGACGGCGGACTGTGACGGCTTGTTCGAAACGGGCATCGCCCAGATCTGCGGTGTGAATCAGGCCGGCGAGATCGACAGCGCCCGTTGCAGTGAGGCTGGACCGGACACGGAGGCGATTTTCCCCCGGTTCAAGCGCGACGGTGCTGACGCCGAGCTTTTTGCCCTCCGCGGAGATCTCAACTTCCGCGCTGGTTTTCGCGGGCGAGCTGACCGTAAGGTCGATAGGAAAGCGCTCGCCGGAAAACACCTCGGATGGGAAAGAAACGGCTTCGGCGCGCAGGTTGGGCTTTGGACGCCCGGCCATCGCGAACGTATCGATAGGGATGCCCAATTGCCGGGCCTGCCAAGTGGCGCGAGTGACCGTGCCTAGGTTTTCATGGCCGTCGGAGAGAAGTGCCACACGGTGGACCAGACCCGCGGGAAGTTGGGCCAGGGCGTCCCGAATGGCGCTTTCGAGGTCGGTAGCGCGGGCCGCTTCGCCCTTTGCCTGGGTAAGACGCCAGCTTCCGGAGGCGCTGGCCGGAGCCGGGTTTCGGGCAAAAGGAATCACGGTAAGCGTGTTCGAGCCGCGCGACCGCTCAACCGAGTTGAGAAGCCGGTTAGCGTTGCGGAGGTCTTCGGGAGAGGTGCTGGCACTGGTGTCGACTAAAGCCGCAACGGCTACTTTGGTATCTTTGAAGTCCAGAGCAGGCTCGCCGAGAGCGAGGGCTATGGCGGTGATGGCGAGAGTTTTTAACAGCAGAGCGCGCGGCTGCATGGTCCTGCGCCATTCAAACGCAGCCCAAGCCCATGGCAGAAGGGCGAGGAGCAGAAACCATGGATGCCCGAATGTCATGCCGCCTTCTTTTGCGTCGCGAGCCGCGGTCCGGCAACCCGCGCCGATAACTCGCCCCACCGGATCCACTCAAAAATCAGGATAGCGGCGGCGAGGATCGCGAGTACCTGCCAAATATCGTGGCTTTTTGCCACATCGCGGAAGTTGGGAACTCCCCGTTTGGCGGTCTCGGGTGCTATCCATTTGGTGTCGCCTACTTCGGGAAGGCTGAGAGAGTAGACGCTTTCCTGGCCGCCGGAAATGACGCGGACCACGCCGGGCGTCCCGGAGAAGAAATGAAGGGATTGGCCCTGCACGCTGAAGGGCAACGGGGAGCCGTCGGGACGTTGTACGCGAATCGCGGCGGGGTCTGCGCCCGGTTGTAAGGTGACGTTCACTGTCCCGACCGGCTGCGTATTCAACCGCCTTTCAAGAAAGATATCCGGGGCGATCCAGCGGAAGATGTTCGCGAACAGAAGCGGGGTTGCCAATTCATACCGCATCGCCGAAAGCGCCGGGTGGAAGCCTAGAACCACCATCTTTGGATTCGCGGGCCGGGCGACGATAAGCGGACCCTGATCCGTTTCGGCCACTTTTAGATCACCCGGAGCTGTGTTGAAGACCGAGGATGATGCTAAATGGATATCGCGGGTGCGAAGACCGGCCCCAAGCGGGTTATCTGTAATCCAACGGATTTGCGGGGGATTCTGGACGCGGGTGCGAATAGGAATGGGTGAGTTCACGGCTGGAGGGTCGATCCATACGCTGGGAGCTTCGGGGCGCGTGGCCGGGCGGAACCGGTCGAGAATGACAAGCCCTTTGCCGATAGGCGTGTATTGAGCCACGGGCTTGTAGACAGCGGCAATCTGCCGGTTGGCGGCAAGTATGGGCCTGAGGAGTTCAGGCTGGTTCGAATACACGGTGACATTGAGAGGCTGTTCGGCCGGGAGTTCGACCGAAGCTCGGTTGTCGTCCGGAAAAGAATCGTTCGGAAGCAGCCGTACTTGAAGAACCGCGGCTGCGCGCGTGCGATAGGTGAAGGTCGCTTCGCGTTCGGAGTTGGCGGGAAGCAGAATGCGCACGGCGCCGGCAGGTGAATTGGCAACCGCGGCTGAGATAGCGGCTTGTTGCGGTTGAGGGCCGTAGTTTCGCGCGCTGACGAATATGTCCCAAAGCTCCGGGTCGGCCGCGGAGCGCCTGAGTCCAATCTTCCGGAGGCCGATATTGTTCGCGGCGTCCGCAACCGGGAGGATTCTGAGATTCGGGACGGAGGCAGGCGTGTCAGATTCGCTGATTCGCCCAGAGCCAATGAAGACAACTTCGCCGCTGGAACGCGCGTTTTCCTGAGCCTTTCTGGCCACAGTGAAAGCTTGGCTGAGATTTAGGGAGGTGGCCGAAGGCTCCGACTCCGCGATGGCTGTTTCCAGCTTGCGGCGGTTGGATTCGAACGGCGTTGCCGGCGTGGAAAGGGCATCGGCGCGCACCAGCATCACAAGATCCCCGGCGGGAAGGGCGCGAAGGTAGGCCCGGGCGCGGTTCCTGGCAATGTCCATAAGAGTCTGCCTGCCGTTCCCGTTTGCGGCACGCGCATTCATCCAGGCTGAGGTTTCAAGAACAAGTACGTGGTGTTTGACGGCGCCTGCTTCAGAGCCAACGCGGAGCTGGGAAATGGCCAGAAGCAGCAGGAGCATGGCAAGCAATTGCAACAACAGCGAGAAAGGCTGCTGGATGTGTTTTTTACGAGAGACGGCGGTGGGCTGTTCCGCCGCGGTCCAGAAGCGCAGCGTGGAAACAATCACCCGCCGGCGTGAACGGTCGAGAAGGTAGAGAGCGATGGAAATCGCGGAAACTGCACCGAAAAGAGCGAGGAACTGAGGAACCCCGAGATTCGCGAAAAACATCTATGCGACGCCCCGGGCGTGAACGAGCGTGCCGAACACAATGTCCTCCATAGGCTGTGCGGTGGAAACGCCCACGTACTTGCCGTTGTTACGGAGGGCGAGCTGCTGAACGCGCTCTGTGAACCGGTCGAAGCCGCGGGTGTAATTGGCGCGGGCGGCATCATCGAATTGAAGCTTAACGGTCTGACCCGTTTCGCCGTCCTCCAACTCGAGTTCGCCGCTCCATGGCGGGGTACGGTCTTCTTCGGTCCAAAGCTGAATAATGAAGAGCTCATGGCCGAAATCCGCAAGGAACTGAAGCGCGCGTTCGCAATCGCCATCATCCAAGAAGTCTGAAATCACAATGAGAAGACCGCGCTGGCCGATTGTGGAGATAAACTCGCGGACCACATTGTTGAAATCGGTCTTACCCTGCGCACGCAGCGATTCGAAATAGCCCATGGCTGTTGAAAAGCGATGGCGTCCACCTCCCGTACGCTTCCCCTCACCTAGGTGTGACGCAAACGGGTGGATGGAGATTACATCGT
>JALYXI010000074.1 GCA_030947245.1 Acidobacteriota bacterium | reverse complement strand
GTCCTGCTCACCCGGGTTCTTTTCCTGAAGCACAACGCCGGGAAGGATTTTGTCATCGTGGACGCTGCGATGAATGATCTGATCCGGCCCTCTCTCTACCAAGCGCACCACGAAATCGTTCCAGTCGAACAGCGGGACCTTCCAAGGTTCCACGCCGACGTAGTGGGCCCTGTCTGCGAAACGGGGGACTTCCTGGCCCGCAACCGCGAGCTGCCCGGCATGCTCTCTGGCGACCTTCTCGCGGTTGAAACTGCCGGAGCGTATGGATTCGTCCAATCCTCAAACTACAATTCCCGCCCCCGCTCCGCCGAAGTGCTTGTGGATCATAATACGTGGCGTATCATTCGAGAGCGGGAAACGCACGGCGATCTCATTCGCGGCGAAGCAGTCTGAACGTTCTCGCTTACACTTCGTAGAGGAGTATTATGTATCGTAGCCTCGGTTTAGTTTTCCTCAGCAGTGCCGTGTTCGCCGCTCCCGCTCCGAATCCCGTTACGTTCTCCAAGGACGTTGCGCCCATTCTTCAGGGAAACTGCGAAACCTGCCACCGGCCCGGCGAAGCTGCTCCTATGTCTCTGCGCACTTATCAGGAATCGCGCCCGTGGGCTGCAGCCATCAGCGAAGCCGTCACGCTGAAGAAAATGCCGCCGTGGTTTGCGGATCCCAAATACGGTCACTTCGCGAATGATCGTTCGCTGAAGCAGAAGGATATCGATACGCTGGTTGCCTGGGCCCAAACCGGAGCCAAAGAGGGCAACCCGAAAGACCTGCCTAAGCCGGCTGCGTTCATCACTGGCTGGAACATCGGCCAGCCCGATCTTCAGATCGAAATGCCGGCCGCTTTCAAGATCCCCGCGACGGGAACTTTGGACTATCAGTATATTCTTGTGCCCGGTGATTTTAAGAAGGACACATGGGTGGAACAGGCCGAAGTCCGTCCGGGCAACCGAGCGCTGATTCATCACGTGATTGCCTTTATCCGCACTCCCGGCTCCAAGTGGATGAAGGATCTGGAACCAGGTGTTCCGCTTGTCCCCAAAAAGGAACAAGGTGAGGGAATGGGCGAGTTCCTGGTGGGATATGCTCCGGGCGTAATTGCCATTCGTATGGAACCCGGCCGCGCCATGCTGATCAAAGCCGGTTCGGATATCGTGCTGCAGTTGCATTACACGGCCAATGGAAAGGAAGGCGAAGACCGAACCAAAGTCGGGTTTGTATTTGCAAAAGGGCCCGTCAAGGAACGCGTCATGACCCTCGCGGCAACGGACAATAAGTTTGCAATTCCCGCGGGCGATTCGAATTACCGTGTCGATTCTTCATTCGAATTTGGTGATGATGCCAAAATCATTTCCTATGGCCCCCATATGCACCTCCGCGGCAAAGATTTTGAATTCCGCGCAGTCTATCCCACAGGCGAAACCGAAACCTTGTTAAAGGTCCCGAATTACAGTTTTAGCTGGCAGTTGACGTACTTCCCTGTGAAAGATCTAGTGGTGCCCAAGGGTTCGAAGATCGAGTGCATCGCTCACTACGATAACTCCGCCAACAACCCCAACAATCCCGATCCCACTAAGGTCGTTAAATACGGCGACCAGAGCTGGGAGGAAATGATGTTTGGATTTTTCAGTGTAGCCTTCGACGCGGACAAAGATCCCAAATCGCTTTTCCCGCAGCGCAAGAAGCCAGCCCCTGCTGCCGCGCTGGAGTAAGTGCGGGCGCTCTTACTTCTGGTAGCTCCGGCGTGTTTGTTGGCGCACGACCCGATCACTACCAAGCTCACGTACAACGCGGAAATCTCGCGCATTCTTGCCGCGCACTGCATAGGCTGCCACGCCTCGGGTGATGTGCAGCTCACCACTTATAGCCAGGTTCGCCCGTGGGCCAAAGCTATTCGCGATCAAGTCCTCACCCGCAAAATGCCGCCATGGGGCGCACAGCGCGGGGTGGGGCAGTTCCGGAATAACCGAAGCCTGGCTCAGCCCGAGATCGACCGCATCGTTCAATGGGTGGAAGGCGGCGCGCCGGAAGGCGAGGGCAAGCCGGTGGAAGCCGTTCTACATTTGGACAGCACACTCACTCTCCTTCACGAAATCACAGTCACAGCCATCCATCCCGATGCACCGCTGGAAGCCTGGGCCACCCGCCCGGACGGCACAGTGGAACATCTGATTTGGCTCCGCGAGTTCCACAATTTGACTTATGAATTCACCGAACCCCTACAATTTCCGAAGGGCACTGTTTTCCGAATTACAACTGGATCCGCCGATCTTTTCCTGCGCTATTGAGCCAGGTTGGGTAACGAGGATTTGGTCAACTTCGTCAAGACGAACAGGGTAGGTTTTCAAGCCACAATCGCCGAATACAGCCGCGCCGGTGGAAAGATCGAATTTCCATGAGTGCAGCGGACAGACGACCACCGCGCCTCCGGTCAAGCCGTCTGAGAGAGGGCCACCCTTGTGCGGGCAGTCTGCCTGTACGGCATAGATTTGACCGGCACGCGTATGGAAGACGGCGATGCGGTCACCCGCAATTTCAAAGGTGCGCCCTTCGCCCGGCGGGATCGCGCAAAGTGGACCTAGCGTAATTTCCATCATGACCTTAGCTGCATCACTGGCAGGATGGAGACAAATTGGTTCGCGGTCGCCGGATGAAGGGCTTCCTTCCACGGATCGCGATACGCGGCGATAGTCTTTTCCATCTCCGCGTCGAGACGTTGGGCCATTCTTTCGCTGTCCTCCAGAATGATGCGGCGAAGCTTCTCAATGCCGATGCGTTCGACAAAGCCGTATGTGCGCTCCAGGTATTTTGCGTTTTCGCGATAGTACTGGATAAAGCGGCCCATCAATAGAAGGACTTGTTCGTGGCTATCGACGATGCCGAGAATATCGCCCTTGCGCACATGGGCGCCTGCCGCGCCGCCGATGTAGATTTCCCATTTGCCGCCTTCCACAGCTACCGCGCCCAAGTCCTTGACCATCGCTTCGGAGCAGTTGCGAGGGCAGCCGGCAGTGGCAAGCTTCAGTTTGCCTGGCGTATCGATGCCTTGAAACCGCATCTCGATCTTGATCGCGAGGGAAGTGCTGTCGCCTATACCAAAGCGGCAGAATTCCGTCCCGACACAGCTCTTGCATGTGCGGAAACGCTTGCCATATGCGAAGCCGGAAGGCATGTCGAGATCGCGCCACACGTTGGGAAGATCTTCTTTCTTGATTCCGAGCATGTCGATGCGCTGGCCTCCCGTCAGCTTGACCATGGGCACATGATACTTGTCGGCAACGTCGGCAATCCGGCGGAGTTGGCCGGGAGAGGTGATGCCTCCGGCGATCTGCGGGACCACGGAAAATGTGCCGTCCTTCTGGATGTTGGCATGTACCCGGTCGTTGATGAAACGGGCGTCCCGCTGGTCTTCGTACTCGGCGTGCCAGAGGGTCTGAAGTAAAGACGCCAAGCCCGGTTTGCTGGCCGGGTCTTCGTTTCCGGCTGCCAATTCGGCGAAAACGGCGGAAACCGATCTTAGCTGTTTTGCGCGAATGGCGGCGATCAGTTCGGGTTTGGAAAGCGGCACGCCGGGTACGTAGTAGTGAACGGAGGCATCCTCTTCCACCTGGCCATTGCACGCCCACTCCGCAATCTCGCCGACCAGGGACTTGCAGGAGCCGCAACCCAGGCCGGCGCGGGTGGCCTCCATGATCGCTTTCCGGCTGCGTTTTCCGTTCCGGATGCATCTGACGATGGCGCCCTTGCTGACGCCGTTGCAGTTGCAGACCTGGGCTTCATCGGGCATCTCATCCGCTGTCATTTGCTTCGAAGGCGCGCCCATGTCGAAGAGGAGCGAGAGGCGTTCTTCGGGCAGAGGGGTGCCACGGTCGAATGCCTGCATCAGGTATGCGGCTTTACCGATATCGCCCAGCAAAATGCATCCCATAAGCCGGCCTCCGCGTATGATGAGCTTCTTATAGGTTCCTTTCTTGGGCTCAGTGAACTGGACGATTTCGTCGTTCTCGTCTTCGGGCTCGGTGATCCCCATAGACGCGAGTTCGACACCCATAACTTTCAACTTCGTCGCTACCCTCGATCCGTGATATTGCGCTTGCGGATTCGCGCCGGTGATCTGGTCCGCCACCACCTTGGCTTGCTCCCAGAGCGGGGCGACGAGCCCGTAAACCTGCCCGCGATGCTGGGCGCATTCCCCTACTACGTAGATGTTAGGGTCGTCGGTCGAGCGCATGTGATTGTCGACCACAATGCCGCGTTCCACCGTCAGGCCGCACCGCGCGCCGATTTCGGAGTTCGGTTTGATGCCGGTTGAAATCACGACCATGTCGCAATCGAGCGTGGTTCCGTCTTGAAAGCTGAGGCCGGTCACCTTTTCCACGCCGCGGATTCCGGTTGTGTTCTTCCGGAGGTGAACCTTCATGCCCATCTGCTCCATTTGCGCCTTCAAAATAGCGCCGGCCGAGGAGTCCAGCTGCTGACCCATCAGGTGGCCGGAGATGTGGACTACGTGAACTTCCAGCCCGAAGTTCTGAAGACCCCGGGCCGCTTCGAGTCCCAGCAAGCCGCCGCCAATGACTGCGGCGCGGCCGCTTGCGCCGGCGTAACCGGCGATTTTGCGGCAATCATCGATGGTCCGAAACACGAATACGCCGGGCTTCTCTTTCCCGTTTGCCATTTGCAGGCCTTCAATCTTCGGGACGAAGGGACGGCTGCCCGTGGCAATCAGCAGCTTGTCATAGGGCGTGGATCTGCCGTCGTCGCCCACAATGTAGCGGGCTTTGCGCAGAACGCCTTTCGCGCGCACGCCGGCATGAAGCGTGATGTCGTTTTCTTCATACCAACTGAGCGGATTGAGGAAGATATCGCTCGCATCCTGAGAGCCGTTCAGCACGTTGGAGAGAAGAATGCGGTTGTAATTGCCGTACGGCTCGTCGCCGAAGATGGTGATGTGGAACTGGTCCCCGCCGCCGCGGGCGAGGATTTCTTCCACGGCGCGAGCGCCAGCCATTCCATTGCCGATGACTACGAGGCTTTGTTTGGTGTTCATAAGTTCAGATCTCGACGAATGCTCTAACATGAGTTCTCTTTGGCCGCAGCTCTTTCAATTCTTGCCGCGCAGACCTTAAACTCCGGCATACGCGATATGGGATCGAGGGCTGGGTTTGTCAAGGTGTTAGCGCACGCTTCGCCGCCCCAGTGGAATGGAGTAAAGAGCGTATCCATGCGAATGGTTTGCGTAAGTTGCGCCTGAAAGGTGGCCGAGCCCCGGCGGGTAACCAGGCGCACGCGATCGCCTTCGCCGATACCGTAACTGCGCGCCATGGACGGGTGAATTTGGACGAAGGCGCAGGGCGTACTGGCAGCCAATTCGGGGACGCGGCGCGTCTGGGCGCCGGACTGATATTGCGACAGGATGCGGCCGGTGGTGAGGTAGAGGGGAAATTCGGCATCGGGTTCTTCAGCAGGACCGCGGTGCTCGACGGGATGGAAGCGGGCAAGCCCGTCTTCGGTCGAGAAGCGATCTAAAAAGAGCCGCGGCGTGCCCGGGTGATCTTCGCTGGGGCAGGGCCAAAAAACTCCGTCTTCACGGTCAATGCGGTCGTACGTGATACCGCTGTAATCGGCTGCGCCTCCGGATGACGCGCGACGGAGTTCGTCGAAAATCATGCGAGGTTCGGAGCAGAAGAAGCTTCCGTAACCCAGGCGGGCGGCAAGCGCCGAAAGCATCTGGGTGTCCGTACGAACTCCGGGGGGCGGCGGCATAGCGCGCCGGCGGAGAAGGACGCGGCCTTCCAAGTTGGTCATGGTGCCATCTTCTTCAGCCCATTGCGCCGCGGGGAAGACGATGTCGGCTTTGGCTGCGGTTTCGGAGAGGAAGAAGTCGGAGACAATCAGGAAATCGAGAGCATCCAAACGCTCGCCGATGTGCTTCGCCCGCGGAGCGGAGACGGCGATATTCGAACCGGCGACTATAAGTGCGCGGACGCCGCCTTCGGTCCCGAGGCGGTCCAGCATCTCATACGCTGTGCGGCCAGGTCCCGGAAGCGTAGATTCTTCGATGCCCCAGACGCGGGCAATGTGGGCGCGATGCTCGGGGTTATCAATCTTGCGGTAGCCGGGAAGCTGGTCGGCTTTCTGGCCGTGCTCGCGCCCGCCCTGGCCATTTCCCTGGCCGGTGAGACAGCCGTAACCGCAGAACAGGCGGCCGGCTTTGCCTAACGCAAGCGTGAGATTGATGAATGCCAGAACGTTCTCCACTCCATGGCTTTGTTGTTCGGGGCCGCGGGCAGTGAGGACCATGGCGGTGGAGGCTTGCCCGAGGAGGCGGGCGGCAGCGGAAAGCTGTTTTTCGGGAATACCGGTGATCCGTTCGACGCGATCGGGCCAATAAGAAGACACAGCCCGTTGGACTTTGTCAAAGCCGGTGGTGCGGTGAAAGATAAAGGCTTGGTCGATATAGCCGGCCTTGATTGCGATGTGCAGAAGGCCGTTGGCGAGAGCGGCATCGGTGCCTGGTGTGATTTGCAGGTGCAGCGTGGCGGCTTTCGCGGTGGGTGTCGCGCGGGGGTCCACAACGATGAGCGAGCCGCCGCTCTTGCGCTGAGCGTCGAAGTACTGCATCACAGGCGGCATGGTTTCGGCGGCATTGCTGCCAACCAGGAGGATGGTTTCCGCTTCTGGAATGTCCGCGAGCGGGAAAGGCATCCCCCGGTCCAAGCCGAAGGCTTTGATTCCGGCCGCGGCGGCTGAGGACATGCAGAAACGCCCGTTGTAATCGATCTGAGAAGTGCGCAAGGCGACGCGGGCAAATTTGCCAAGCAGATAGGCCTTCTCGTTGGTGAGACCGCCGCCCCCGAAGACGCCGACCGCATCTGCGCCATGCTGTTGCTGAGTGGCTTGAATTGCCGCGGCGGCGCGGTCTAGCGCTTCGTCCCAGGAGACCGGGTGGAGTTCGCCGTTCTTGCGATTGCGGGCGTATGGCGTTGTGAGGCGCTCCGGGCTTGCGAGAAGTTCGGCAGCGGTCCAGCCCTTTTGGCAGAGACCTCCGCGATTCGTGGGGAAGTCGCGGGAGCCAATGGTGATCAAGCCCGCATCGCTGACCACGTTCATTCCGCATTGCAGGGCGCAGTACGGGCAATGCGTCGCGCACACTTGCGCCGTTGTTCGAATGTCCGGCTGATCGCTAAGCTGGAGAAGCATCAGGATTGATTCCCTCTACCGTGTTTCCGGAAAGCAGTCCCGCGCGGACGGCTGCATCGAGCGGCCAGTTTTTGCGCCATTCGCCCCGAAGGTAGAGAAGGGCCAGTGCTCCTGTAAACATCAGCGCGGAAAGAATAGCGAAACCGATGCCGAAGCTGCCGGTAGCGCCTTTGACCGATCCCAGCAGCGACGGTAGCAGGAATCCTCCGGCTCCCCCTGCCGCGCCGACGATTCCCGTCATGATGCCGACCCGGTCCGGGAAACGTTGCGGTAACAGTTGGAACACAGCTCCATTGCCCAGCCCGAGCATGCCCATCCCGGCGGCAAGAATGCCGAGCGCAACATATGCCGAGGGCAGGGTTCCGGCAGCCCCGAGACAGATGCCTACACCTGTTAAGAGCCCCAGCAGCATGCGGTGTCCGCCGATGCGGTCGGCCATGATACCGCCGACGGGGCGAAGGAAGCTACCGAAGATGACCACGAACGAGGTGAAGTCGCCGGACTGTACTTTCGAGAGGTGGTATTGATCGTGAAAGAAGATGGAGAGATAGCTGACAAGGCCGACGAAGCCGCCGAAAGTAAGGCTGTAGATGAAGCAGAACCAGCCGGTGTCGGCGATCTTCAAAATCGAGGCGTAATCGGACCAACTCTTAACGCGGCGTGTACCGGGAGCGTCTTTCGCCAGGAAGTAGAATACGATCCAAACAATGGCGACCGGAACGATCGCGATGCCGAAGACGTTGCGCCATCCGAATGCTTGTGCCAGCCGCGGGGCGAACAGGGTGGCGAAGATTGTGCCGGAATTTCCGGCTCCCGCAATGCCCATGGCGAGGCCTTGATGTTCGGGCGGATACCAGCCGCTCGCGAGAGGAAGCGCGGCCGCGAAGCTGGCCCCGGCTACTCCGAGCAGCAGGCCGGTCGCGAGGAAGCCGGTAAAGCCATCGGCGAATTTCCAGGCTATAACGAGTGGGAGAAGCGTAGCGGCGAGTCCGGTGAGGCCGGTAGTGCGACCGCCAAAACGCTCAGTCATCCAGCCCAGAATCAGGCGGAAGAAAGCTCCTCCGAGCGGCGGAACGGCGGTGAGCAGGCCTTTTTGCGCCGCGGTAAGGTGGTAGGCGTCGCCGATGAAGGGACCGAGCGGGCCGAGAATAACCCACACCATAAAGCTGATGTCGAAATAGAGGAATGCGGAGAGTAGGGTCGGCGGATGGCCCGCCTTACGAAAATCACGTAGTGACATAGCACGGCCTTCGAGACGATCGACGGGGGCTATGCACCGACAGGGTGCGGGACTCCTGTACTATAGCGGGCTGCGGCCGGAATACAAAATAGATAACTTTGATACGGGATAGTATTTTATTTGATTAGGGGTGGCGGCAGTATTCCGTTATAGTGCTGTGACAATCCACAGAACGAAGCGTTACTGTCCAAATGCAGCCTTTAAGTTTTGAGCTACGTACTGTACGGCTTGGTTCGAAACGTCGACGACAGCGCCCATACCGAAGAATTCGTGCGTAGCTGATTCGAAATTGCGATACATGACGGAAACTCCAGCTTGGCGCAATTTGTCGGCATAACCGGCTCCTTCGTCACGAAGCGGGTCGAAGCCTTCCGTGATCACCGTGGCTGGCGGTAAACCTTGTAGATTTCCAAGCAGCGGTGATGCGTAGGGATTCAACGCATCTGTTTTTTTGACAAAGTAATAGCCTCCGAACCAACGCAGGGCAGCCCGCGTAAGAAAAGGCGCATTGCCGTTTTCTTCGTAGGCCGGGCTTTCCGAAGCCAGGTTGGTGACCGGGTAGACCAGTACTTGGTAGGCCGGCATCTTGCCGCCGCGATCGCGCGCCATCATGCAGACAACGGTGGCGAGATTACCGCCGGCGCTTTCTCCATCCACCGCCACCCGATCGGCACGCCCACCAATGGAAGCCGCATTGTTCATTACCCATTGGACCGATGCATAGGCGTCTTCCGGGGCCGCGGGGAAGGGGTTTTCGGGAGCCTTTCGATATTCAACAGAAAGCACAACCGCGCCAACCGCATTGGCGAGGGCGCGTGCGGAAGCGTCATAGGTGTCGATTGTTGCGATTACGAAGCCACCGCCATGAAAAAAAACAATGACCGGGAATGGTCCGGTTCCTTGCGGAGTGTAAACGCGGGCGGGAATCATCCCCACACCGCCGGGAACCATAATGTCTTGCGTGCTCGCCACCGCTTGCGGGGCAGGGCTCTTGCCCTGAGCCTGTTGCAAGCTCTTCACCGCATCGGCGAAGGAAGGCTGAACGCGCGCTTCCGCCGGCGTGAGCGTTTGGATCGGCTTTGGGCCGAGCGCTTGTAGCTGCATAGAAACAGCCTGAATCTGCGGATCGATCTGGGCGCCCTTGCGAACTCCCGTAATGATGTTCGCCGCGGCGGAAACGGTAGCACCGGATTGGAGCGTCACGGGCACAGTTCCCGCGAGCCCGTTCGGGACGCGTATCGCAATCTGCGAGAGGCCGGCAAAGCCGGGGGCAGCGACGGAGTATACCGGGCTTGCGGTCTGACCGCCGATGGAGACAGTGACCGGGGTGGTGTTGGCCAACGACGTTGTCGGCGCAAGCGCTCCCGTTGCTATCGAGGGAGTGGTCTGGCCCAAACCTGTTGCGTAGATCAAGAGAATATCGCCGGGCTGCGCAGGATTCGAAGCACCGATGAGCGAGTTATCCGATGCTTTCACAACGATTGCGCCGCTCATGTCCGCGAACCATGCGGGAGCCACCGCCGCGACGTTTGTAATCCAGGCGTCGCTCGTTACCGTTCCACTCATGACCGTCAAAAATTGGCTTCCTAACAAGACTTCAAACGGAACCTGCGCGACGATTTGGGTCGGAGAAACCATAAATAACGGCGCTGCTTTTCCACCAATAGAGACCTGAACGCCTCCCAT
Source organism: Acidobacteriota bacterium (assembly GCA_030947245.1). Taxonomy (GTDB): domain Bacteria; phylum Acidobacteriota; class Terriglobia; order Bryobacterales; family Bryobacteraceae; genus JALYXI01. The sequence goes on along the minus strand of JALYXI010000074.1, from coordinate 2,285 downwards.
GCTGGTGGGAACCTGTGTTCCGGCCATATTCGCGCTTGCCTGCGCCAGATTGGCACCGGTGATGGTGACAATTTCGCCAGGCGCGACAGCGGTGGTCGCCGGCGAATTCCCAACTCCACCCGCAATACTTGTGATAACCGGCGTATTTTGCTGTGCGTTAGCATTCAGCGCCAAAAGTAGAATCGGTGCGAGAAAGAGACGGTGTTTCGGATCGGTTAGGGTCATATGAGCCGTTTCGCAATTAGCGTTTTTATGTCCAAAGACCTAACGTCTGCAATGACTTTGGTTGAATATCCTACAACTATTGATTGAATATCCTACAACTATAGAGGCGCTCTCCGTTTCGGCCGCCGTTGGGGAACGATGAGGACCGCATCTCTTTCCGCAACGCAGGAATCGAACCGCGGCTGGTGACAGGACGCCTTACCGGCAGCCGCCATCCTGCGTGATAGACTTCCACCGGGAGGCTGCCTTGGAAGTTGCTAGAAGAATGTTCGTACTGGGCGCTGCGGCGGGTATCGTCAGCGCGCAGAAGGGAAGTTCGATGACTGCCGAAGAGGTGATCGAGCGTATCAAGAGAAATACCGGAGTTCCCTGGCGCCTGCAAACGGTCGACACCATCAAGTCCGGCAATCCTAAGACTCAGGTCCAAGGCATTGCCACCACGATGATGGCAACGCTGGATGTGGTGCAGCGTGCTGCTGCGTCGGGAAAGAACTTCGTGATTACCCACGAGCCGACGTTTTACACGCACGAGGATAAGACCGATGCGTTGAAGGACGATCCTATTTATCAGTTCAAACAGGACTTCCTTAACAAGCACGATATGGTTGTGTTCCGGTTCCACGATCACTGGCACGCCCACCGCCCCGACGGCATCGCCACGGGAATGGTGCAAGCCCTCGGATGGGAAAAGAACGCCGATCCGGCAAATGCCCGGCAGTTTCTATTCGACGGCATCACGCTCTCCGCTTTAGCGAAACAGATCGAAGACAAACTGAAAATCCGTTCCATGCGCGTGATGGGAGATCCGGACCTGCGCGTCCACGCCGTGGCAGGCAATTGGGGCTATGCGGGCAGTTTGCGCCCGTTCGCTCGTCCTGATCTCGATGTGTTGGTGATTGGGGAGGCGCGCGAATGGGAACTCATCGAGTACGCCGCCGATGCCATTACCGCCGGCAAAAAGAAAGGGCTGATTGTGCTGGGGCACATTTCATCCGAGCAGGCCGGCATGCTCAATTGCGCCAGCTGGCTGAAGACGTTCATTACCGAAGTCCCTATCGAGTTCATTCCGGCGGCCGAACCGTTCTGGAGTCCGAATGCGCCCTACCATCAGACTGGCTAGCAGCGTTCCACCGACCTGACCTAAAACTGGACTAGCAGCCGCCTGGCCTGCGTTCCGGCGATGTGTGGTTGTAGGGAGCCGACGTTACGGAGATTTCGAAAGCTGTCTTATTCCGAAAGAATCCCGGCCTGGAGTTAGGGCGAGAGGTGCTGTCGGCGTAGCTGTCAAGACGGATTGCACCACCTATTATGGACGGAACGCGCCTATGATCTCCTGCCACGGATCAAGCTGACGGACCTGCTCACAGAAGTAGACGGCTGGACCGGGTCTCACCGGCTGCTTCACGCATCTTCATAACGGTAAACCAGCCAAGGATAAGGCAGTCCTACTGTCAGCCGTTCTCGCCGATGCCACGAACCAGGGTATGACGAAGATGGCCGACGCTTGTCCGGGCCTCACCTTTGATCGGCTCTCATGGACCGCAGACTGGCACATTCGTGAGGAAACGTATACGAAGGCCTTGGCCGAAATCATCAACGCACATCACAAGGTTCCTTTTGCCGAGCATTGGGGCGACGGAACAACGTCATCCTCTGACGGTCAGGCTTTCCCGATTTCAACCCGTCGGCCAGCGACAGCTACCATCAATGCCAAGTACGGGCGTGATCCCACGGTCACTTTCTACACTCACGTGTCCGATCAATACGGCCCGTTCCACACGAAGGTAATTAACTCGACGGTGCGCGACGCATCGCACGTGTTGGACGGACTGCTTGGACACGACACCGATCTGCGGATCAGGGAGCATTACACGGATACCGCTGGCTTCACCGATCAGGTGTTCGGGACGTGCCACATGCTGGGTTTTCGATTTGCTCCGCGCATTCGCGACCTGGGTGACCACAAGATTTACCCGATCGCAAAACCAGCCAGGTATCCCACGCTGCAACGGTTGATCGGCGGTACCGGAAATACGAAGCGCATCGAGCAGTACTGGGAT
>JALYXI010000064.1 GCA_030947245.1 Acidobacteriota bacterium | reverse complement strand
ATGTGCTCCGAATGGGCCGTGACCGAACGATTGCTCTGGCTATCTTCCGCGCCCTCCTTTCTTCGCCAAACTGGTGGATCCAGTCTGCCAGCGCCTTTTCGGCACTCTCGTTTACCAACGTGTCCGCTGTAATGGCTTGCGCCGCGCTCTGGCTCTGATCCATGCGCATATCCAGCGGCCCGTCGGCCATAAATGAAAATCCCCGTTCTCCCGCGGTGAGCTGAAAGCGGCTCACTCCCAGATCGGCCAGAAGACCGTCTACCGGTCCCAATCCCGCCTGCTCCACGGTTTGAGCAAGCCGCGAAAAATCCGCGTGAAAGAACTGAATCCTGTCGCGGACGTCTTCCGTGTTCTGCCGCGCTAATGCGAGCGATTCCACATCCCGGTCGCACGAAATGACTTTGCCGCCGGTCAATCGCCGCGCGATTGCGCCGGTATGCCCGCCGAGCCCGGCCGTGCAATCGAGATAGATCCCGTCCGGCCGCACGTTCAGAAGCTCCAGCGCCTCGTCGCGCATGACTGGGTAATGCAGGGGAAAGTCTGACATGGCGCATCACAGCATCCCCGCTTCTTCCATCGCTTCCAAGTTGGCCAGCGCGTTTGCTCTGGCGGCCTTCCTGTGGGCTTGGTATACCGCTTCCGTCAATATCTGGATGCGGCCTTTCTCGCTGACCAACCGCAACGCATGGCCGTCCATGTCAAGATCGCGGCGGAGTTCCGGGTTGAGCAGAATCCGGCCCTGCGCGTCCATTTCAGCGTCCGCCCCTAAATCGTTCGCGAGGAACGAGAGTTCTTTCGCGCTTCTGGAGACTGCCCGGGAGATTTTGAAGAGCTGTTCGTTTTCGCGCCAGACGCTGATCGGGTATATTTGAGCGGTAGTGTTATCAACGCTGGTCACGAACAATTTTTTCTCGGTAAAGCTGTTCAAATATTCCTGGAAGGGGACCGGCATCTTCAGGCGACCCTTGTCGTCCAGCTTGCCGTTGTACATGCCGCGAGGGGCTTCAACGGGAGCGGGGTTTAGGGTATCTTCTTCCACTTTTTAGCCACTTTCGGTCCACTTCAGGCCACAACAGATTGTAGACACGAAGCCGAGCGGGTTGCAAGAGGTATTTTGAAGAAGTATTTTGTTTGGAGTAGGTTAGCTGGATACTACTAAATTGGTACGTTGAAGCTATACCACCATATATTGACCATTAGGCGAATCTTAGGCGAAGACTAAGAAAGAAATACGAGAGTTTTGCCTTTGCAGTGTCACTGCTGCCTAGAGGCCAAGTAGAACTTACTGCTTTGGCGCGAAAAAGGCTTCGTCTTCAATTTTGATCGCGATGCCCTTTTGGGTTTCTTCCATCCACTGGCGGACTCGGCTGTCTCGCAGTTCCGTGTAGATATCGTCTTTCACCTGTTCATAGGGACGAACGCCGAGAGATTCGGCGCGGAACAGGTAGTAGCCATTTTGCTGTGGGATGGGCTCACTGACTTCACCCTGCTTGAGGGCGAAAACGGCTTTCTTGATATCAGCCGGCAGGTTGTCACTCAGCTTCACCGTGCCGTATTCCCCGTTCTTCGCTTTCGAGCTATCGTCTTCGGAGTATTGCTTGACCAGGCGGACGAAATCGGCGCCCGTTTTTGCTTCGGCGCGCAGTTTGAGAGCCAGTGCTTTTGTTTGAGCTTCATTACGATACTTCTTTGGATTTTCCTTCGCAACGGCGTTGCTGGTGAAACCGAGGAAAAGCACCTGGAGCTTCACCTCGGTATACCGGTCTTTGTGCGATTCGTAGAAGTTCTTTTGATCTTCGGCCGTGACCTGGGTTTGCGTGGCTTTGTGGTCGATCTCGGCTTCGGTGAGAAGCGCGCGGCGGCTCACTTCGAGCGCTTCCTTGTAAGGACTCTGCTGATCGAGCTTGTCTTTTTCAGCGAGTTCCACCAGGCGGGCTTGGAACGCATATTGGTTCAGGAGTTCCCGCCGGTTGGCCAGTGCGGCCGCTTTGCGCTGCGGCCCCAGAGCCGTCAGGTAAGCTTCCAATTCCCCATACGTCAGTTTCTTGCCGTCAATGATGGCAAGAACGGTATCGGGAGCGGGCGTGGGCGCGGGGACTTCAGCCTGAGCGAAGAGGGAACCGGCAGTTAAAACGAGAGAAGCGATGTTACGTATCAACTACCTAATTTATCATGTAGGAACGTTAGCGGGCTTCGGAGCGGGCCACGGTTTCACTGCGCTTCAACTGAGCGCGGCGGCGGCCGGATTCCAGATTTTTCGCGGCTTTGTCTTTCGCGGCCTGGCTGATTTCGATGTTATTGATCACGGCAAGCGCGCCGGAACTTTTGGCGAGGCGGGTGGCGACGCCTTTGTGCTGGATTACGCCGGTGTGACCGGTAAGGGTGGCGATTCCGCCTTGCACGTGAGCGGAAAAATTATCGGTGGAAATCTTGGATTCGGCGAACCGGCCCCGGATGGCTCGTTCAATTTGGGCGTCGTTGATGCGCGGAGCGGCGGCAGCGGGTTTCTGTTTCGCAGCAGTGGGCTTGGAGGGCGTGGCGGCGGCGAAAGAAAGCACGGCGGTAACGACAAGGAGGATGAGTTTCATCGGCGAGGTAGTGGGCTCGCCTTCGGGAGTATCTCAACAAATTGGGTAAGGGGTTTGACCCGGCTGAACGAGATTACCTGGAACAGGGATTTTCACGCACTCCGTCGGCACTTGTCCGACTAGCCGCGCTAAAGTACCAGTGGCACTTGAGATTACCGGTGAGAAGCTGACTGATTGGGAGTGATTAGCTGTTTTCTCTTGCCCACTCCCAGATTTCCTCATCACATGCCTGTTTAAGGCCAACATCGCGGACATGGATCATGCCGGGGAACAGTGAGCCCAATCGAAACGTCAACCGTGGCCACAGATTCTCGTCGAGAAGCAGGCTCAAACGAGATTAGCCCGCCGGCCGACATCGGCGGCGAACTGATAACCAGCCGGAAAATCACCCTGCTCAACGTCCGGGTGCTCGTCTAAAATCTGCTGCTCGGTCATTCCAGCGCCGAGCCAACCGAGAACATCCCAGACCGTAATTCGAAGGCCGCGGACACAGGGTTTTCCGCCGCGTTTACCCTTTTCAACTGTGATCCTGTTGGTGCTCGTCGCTTGCATCGCGGTAATCTGACTAGAAGTATGCCACCTCGGAAAAAGCTGGCTGCCCCCGCCGCAGTAAAGATGCCCCAGCGCCGGAGATTACTTCCGGTATTGCTCGTCACTGACCTGCTCCATCCAGTCAACTACCTTGCCGTTGAGCTTTTCTTGAATGGCGATGTGCGTCATAGCCGTCGTCGGCGTGGCACCGTGCCAGTGCCTCTCGCCCGGCGGGAACCAGACCACATCACCCGGCCGGATCTCTTCGATCGATCCGCCTTCGCGCTGAACCCATCCACAACCCGCCGTGACGATGAGTGTCTGCCCGAGCGGATGCGTATGCCATGCCGTGCGCGCACCGGGCTCGAAAGTGACGCTGGCCCCTTGCACAAGCGCCGGATCAGGGGCCTGAAAAAGAGGATCGATCCGTACTGTTCCGGTGAACCACTCTGATGGTCCGTTAGCCGAAGGTTGCGAGCCTGCTCGTTTGATGTCCATGATTGCCTTATTTTGGTTGTTGTCTTTCGGCAGTCTCAGCGACCTTGCCACTTAGCTGTCCTGAATGGCGATGTGAGTCATTTCCGCTAGTTGGGGTGGCTCCATGCCAGTGTTTCTGACCGGGCGGGATCCTGGGCCGCCCCACTTCTGAACATACCCGATGCCAGCGGTTATGATCAGTATCTGGCCTAGCGGGTGAGTGTGCCACGCCGACCGGGCGCCGGGCTCGAACATGACGCTCCCGCCGGTTGCGTGTGACGGATACTTAGCCTCGAAGAGAGACTCGACCCGAACGGAACCGGTGAAGTATTTGTCGGATCCCTTGTTAGGCACTCGAGAGGCGCTGTGCGTACCCGTGATGCTCTTCGCATCAGAAGTCGAAGCAGCAGGCAATTGCGAGCCCGAGGCAGTTCGCGCCTCACTGCTTTTAGCCCTCGTCCGTAGAAGCAAATACAGCGATAAGAGTGTCGTCGCAAGTAGTTTCACATTCGTTCCTCAAAAGCGCACCGCAGCTTCAATGTGTCGGGTCATCTACTTGTAGCCTCTACGGACGCAGCAGCGCCTTGATCGCGCGGCGCTCGTCCATCGCGCGGTAGCCCTCTGCTACTTGATCAAGTGGCAGGGTCAGATCGAATACCTTACCGGGGTTGATCTTTTTATTCCACACCAGATCGATCAACTCGGGTAGGAAGCGGCGCACCGGGGCGGGGCCACCATGGAGGTGAACGTGAGCGTAGAACAGCTTCTCGCCGTCGAGCTTGACCCCGTGCGGGACGCCGACGTAGCCCACGGAACCGCCCGGGCGCGTGGCACGAATCGCCTGCATCATCGATTCCTGGGTGCCAACGCACTCCAGCACCGAGTCCGCACCGATACCATTTGTTAGCTCCTTGATACGGGCCACCCCGTCGTCACCGCGCTCGGTCACGATGTCAGTCGCTCCGAACTCGCGAGCGAGCTTCTGCCGCGATTCGTGACGGCTCATCGCGACGATCCGCGCGGCGCCCATCTGCCGTGCGGACAGGACGCCCAGGAGGCCGACCGCGCCATCACCGACGACCGCAACCGTCATACCGGGCTTTACGTTGCCTGCCGTTGCGGCGAACCAGCCGGTACCTAGGACATCAGAGGCCGCCAACAGACTCGGGATCAGGTCGTCCGAGGGAACATCCGGGGTGGCCACCAGGGTACCGTCGGCAAGTGGAACGCGCAATATCGGCGCCTGCGCAGTGCTGACAAACTCGCGGCGCCGGCAGGACGACTGGTAGCCGACCTGGCAGTTGGGACAGGTGTTATCGGAGGCGAAGAATGATCCAATCACGAACTGGCCGGGCTTGACCGAGGTGACCCCGTTGCCAACCGCCTCGACGATGCCGCAGTACTCATGTCCCATCGGGGTTGGTTGGTCGACCGGAGCAATGCCACGGTACGGCCACAGGTCAGACCCGCACACGCACGTGGCCGAGATCTTGATGATGGCATCCGTGGGCTTGGTGATCTTTGGCTCGGGGACGTCCTCAAAACGGATGTCCCCAGTTCCATAAAGCATGGTTCCTCGCATGGTTGATCTCCTTTCTTTATCGCATCACGTAGCCGCCGTCGACCGAGATCGACTGGCCGGTAACGTAGCTGGCGGCTGAGCTGCAGAGCCACAAGACAGCGTCGGCGATCTCCTCGGGCCGCCCCATCGGCACCTAGGCCTTCAACATCGCATTCAAGTCCTCCAAGCGAAGAGCAATTGACGATGGCTCACTTTCCTGCTTGCGCATCTGTTGCAGCTCGCACTTCATGCAACTCCATACACCGCGAAGGTTGATCGCCATCACCCGGTCGTAATCGTCACGCGGAGAATCAGCAGTTTCCGCAAGGATATTCTGAATGCCGGCATTGTTGTAGGCTGCATCGAGCTGTCCAAAAGTGGCGACAGTCCGCTCAACCATCGCTTCTACCTGGGCGTCGTCAGCTACGTCGCAATGAATAGCCAGTACTTTGTGATCTTGGACAGCTAACTCCTCAACTGCGGAACGCACTGCCTTCGTTCCAGTCGGCCAAGGCAACTGACGCACCTGATTCGGCAAATGCCCTCGCTGTAGCAAGCCCCGGGCCAGACCCGGCGCCTGTGACGAGCGCAATTTTGTTTTCAAAACATATGTTCATAGGGAGTTCCTCAACGATTTGCGCAAACTCTATCAGGATAGACGCAACGCGATAAGTTCGGCAGGCAGGTTGGCGCCACCGGTCGGGACGACGATGTATTGCTTACCGTTGAGCATGTAGGTCATCGGCGCACCCGTCGCGTTGCGCGGCAGCGCGGCTTCCCCGACAAGCTTTCCGGTCGCCTTGTCGTAGGCGCAGAGTTTTGGGTCGTGAGTCTGGAAGTCCGGAACCGTCTCGGGGCCGCCCTCGCGCTGGGTGCTGCCCTCTTGTCCCACGACGAGCAGCGTCTTTGTCAGGAGCAGGTGACCGCGCGCAGGCCGCCCGAGGGACCGGAGACCCAGCTGCCGCAACACGGGATTGCTTTGAGCCAGGTCGCCCGCGGGTGTCATCCAGCGATGATCGCCCGTGTTCAGATCGATGGCGGTAATACGCCCGTACGGGGGTTTCCACAGGGGCACGCCGCGCATCGTCTCAACCGGAGCCATCTTCCCGAAGTAGCCGGTATTTGGCACCGAAGTTTTCGTAAGCGTGGCCGCGTATGGGAGCGTGACAGAGGAGACATAGCAGATTCCGGTCTCCGGGTCGCAGGCCGCGCCCGACCAGCTCGCGCCTCCCGCGATTCCCGGCATCTCGATCGCCGGTTTCTCCAGTGAGGGCGGCGTGAACAGCGGACCATAGTTGTACTTTTTCAGAATGGCGAGCACCTGCCTGCGCAGTTCAGGCGTAAAGTCGATCACGTCGTTCTTCGTAACTCCCTGCCGGTCGAACGGAGCGGGCCTGGACGGAAAAGGCTGCGCCGGCGATGTTCTCTCTCCGGGCACCGCCGACTGGGGAACCGGTCTCTCTTCGATAGGCCAGACCGGTTTGCCGGTCACCCGGTCGAAGACATAGCAGAAGCCCTGCTTGCTCATCTGCGCGACGGCCTTCACGGGCTTTCCGTCCACTCGGATGTCGAGCAGGTTGGGTGCGCAAGGGAGGTCGTAGTCCCAGAGCCCGTGGTGGACCATTTGAAAATGCCAGACGCGCTTGCCGGTCCGCGCATCCAGGCAGACCAGACTTTCTCTAAAGAGGCCGTCGCCGGGACGATGAACACCGTAGTGATCGTCCGAAGGCGTGCTGAACGGCAGGTAGACGTAGCCCAGGGTATCGTCCGCGCTCATCATCGTCCAGACGTTCGCGGCGCCCGTCGTCTTCCAGGAACCGTCCTTCCAGGTCTCGTTACCGAACTCTCCCGGCCTGGGGATGGCATGGAATATCCACTGCTGCTTGCCGGTGCGAACGTCGAAGCCTCGCACGTCACCGGTGGCATCTCCGGAGCCAAAGGAACATCGTTGACCTTCGAACCCATGACCACAATGTCGCGACGGATAATCGGTGGGGAAGAGACTCCGTACAGACGGCGGTCGACAGTACGGCCCAACCCCTGCGTCAGGTCAATGCGCCCCCCGTGGCCGAAGGTGGGGATGGGCCTGCCCGTCTGCGCGTTCAGGCAGATCACGTAGCCATCGCCGGTGCCAAAAAGGATGCGTTGATCGTCACCATCCGCCCAGTAGGCGACGCCTCAATGCACGAAGCCGTTGTTGGATGGCGTTCCGTTCTTCCATGTCTCGGGGTCGTAGATCCACCGGGTCTTGCCTGCCGCGGCGTCGATGGCCGCGGCTTGGGAGAGCGAGGTACTGATATAGAGAACGCCGTCGACCATCAGCGGAGTAGCTTCCCAAACCCAAGTTTTCAGACGATTCGCTTTCACGACCTCTTCTTCAGCGGAGCGCCATCTCCACGCGATACTCAGGCGATTGAAATTGTCTCTACCTATCTGAGCCAGCGGCGAATATTTCGAACTTGCCTTGTCGCCGCCGTAATTCAACCATTCCATCCCCGTGGCCCGGCCCTTCCCCGCCTGAGCCGCCTGCACAATGGCGTGCACTCCTCCCAGGAAAGGCGCTGCGGCCAGGGCCGCCCCGGCTATCAGAGTTTCACGCCGGGCCGGCACAGCATGGCCATATTCTTGATTGGAGTCGTTAGATTGATTGCGCCTGAAAGAGTCTAGGGACGAACCCTCTTGCAGCGGTAGCCCGATCCAACTGATTTCTTGCCTATTTTTGATCGTCTTGGTAATCCGTTAGCCTCCCCGGCAGTATTCCGGCGGTGGGCGTGTGGGAACATATGCTTGGCTCATACGTTATCAAAACGCTCCGCTACTGTCGGGTACCCGGTGACTGAGCGCGGTGAGCGCGCGCGATAGCAACAAGTTCCGTCAAGTCCCGCCATCAGTGCAGTTTGCAGCCTTCGGGGTGAGCGGCCATCCGGAACGAGACGGACAACCGGTACTCCGCTGTAGTCGGACAGCGTTGTTCTGAAAACACTCCTTAGTTAAGACTGACAGTTCTGATCTTTTAGCCACCGGTCGAGAGTTTTGAGACGTCGGGAGTGATGCTGGCGAAGTCGCTGAATGTCGCGTGGTTTGAATTGAGCGGAATGCCGATAATACGGCTCTTTGGTGTCAAGAACCTGATAGATTGTCAGGGCCAGTAAGTGGGCGGCGGCGACAATCGCGCGTTTGTGTCCAATACGTGTCTTGAAC
>JALYXI010000046.1 GCA_030947245.1 Acidobacteriota bacterium | reverse complement strand
GACCATTGGCATTTCCGCATGGCAATGGACGCTCTGAAGGCCGGCAAAGACGTGTACGTCCAGAAGCCGGTCACCTACACGGTCGAAGAAGCTCAGCACCTTGCCGAAGCGGTGGCGAAATCCACTCGCATTCTCCAGGTAGGCAGCCAGTACGCCTCAGAGCTGCAATATCACAAAGCCCGGGAACTGGTGGCGCAAGGCATCATAGGTCAGCCGCTTTGGGCGCAGGGAACTTACTCCCGCAACACCCTTCACGGCGAGTGGAATTATCCCATCGACCCCGAAGGCACCCCCGCCAACATCGATTGGAAGCGCTTCCTGGGCTCCGCTCCCCAGCGCCCCTTCAGCCAGGATCGCTTCTTCCGTTGGCGCAAATACTGGGACTATTCGGGCGGCATCTCAACCGACCTGCTGTATCATCGCCTGGTCCCGTTCCTGGTCACGCTCGGGCCTCAGTTTCCCGTCCGCATTTCGGCCAACGGCGGTATCTTCGTCCATAAAGACCGCGAAGTCCCGGATACCATCTCGACCACGATCGAATACCCGAATTTCCAGATCACCATGTCATCCTCCATGGCGGCGGACGCGCCCACGCAATACATCCCGCCGGTCCTCTTCGGCCATGAAGGCACGCTCGCCTTCAAAGGCTCGGAGTTGGTGCTCACGCAGGAACCCATATTCGGCAAGAAGGAAACGCGCATTCCCGTGGCCGTGCATGAATTGCAAAATGCCCACATGGCGAATTTCCTCGATTGCGTGCGCAGCCGGCAGAAGCCCAATCTCGATGCCGAGTTCGGCTACCAGGTGATGGCGGCCATCGGATGCGGCGTTCAGGCATACCGCGAGTGCCGTCAGGTTACATTCGCCAAGAACGCGCCCAAGCGGGAAACCTACGAAGGAACCGGTAAAAATTATGAACAGGCTTAGCATACTCGTGCTGTGCTGCGCGCTCCCCGCCGCAGCCCAGGAATATAAGATGGCGGTCATCGGCTTGGTCCACGCCCACGTCTGGGGACACCTGCAGAAGATCGTCAACAGCAAGGAAGTGAAGCTGGTGGGCGTCGCGGACCCGAATCCTATCCTGACCGCCGAGGCCAAAAAGCTGGGCGTCACCGATGACCTGATCGCAAGCGACTACCGCAAAATGCTTGACGAACGAAAGCCCGATCTGGTCTGGGCCTTTGTCGAGAACAACCGCCATCTTGAAATCGTCCAAGCCTGTGCGCCGAAGAAGATCAACGTCATCTTCGAAAAGCCGCTTGCTGCCACTCACGCCCAGGCGCTCGAAATTCAGAAGCTCGCGAACCAGTATGGAATCAAGGTCATGTCTAACTACCAGATGGCATGGTGGCCCGCCAATTACACCGCGAAGAAGCTTGCCGATTCGGGCGATCTGGGCCAGGTCTGGCGCCTCCACGGCGTGGTCGGCCATGGTGGTCCGGGCTCCCAAGGTCCCCGCAATGAGTTCTTCTTCGCGTGGCTTACCGACCCCGTCAAGAACGGCGCCGGCGCCCTGATGGATTTCGGTTGCTATAACGCTTTATGGTCGCTCTGGTATATGGGACGTCCTGAAACCGTGTACGCGCACGTCAACCACCTGCGCCCCGAAACCTTTCCTAAAGTGGAAGACAATTCCGACATGGTGCTCGGCTACAAGAACGGCGTCGGCATGTTCGAAGGAAGCTGGGATCTACCGAAGAGCTATCAGGATCTGGAAGTGTTCGGCCTGAAGAAAAGCGTTTACATGCAGAACGGAAAAGTAACGGAGAAAGCAGGAAGAGAAGTGAAGGAGATTCCCATTGAACCGCTGGCTCCCGAAGACGCGGACCCCGTCAGCTACATGGTCAGCCGGATGCGAAGCGGGAAGGCCATAGAAGGGATGACCGCGCTCGATATCAATGTTCAGGTGCTGGAAATTATCGACGCGGCGAAGGAAAGTATCGCGACAGGCACCGCGGTAAAACTGAAATAGGGGGAAAGCTCTCGCCGTCCCCCGCCCGAAAAACTCAGGCTGTGCGATGTAAGGAGTGCTTCATGCCGCTGATCTTGTCATGTGCGGCCTTCACTTCGCGGTACTGCGACTCCACCAGGCTCAGCAAGTCGGAAGGCAGCGTCTTCTTCAGCGCATCTTCGTAGTTACCCTTCGCGGCATCCTCCCCGCGCTCACACTCATCCACCACGGCGGTTTCGCTCTTGCCCGTAATAGCCTGCTTCACATCGATCCATCCGCGATGTAGCGCGGCTGAAGCATGACCGGATTTGGCTGGATCGCCGCCTCGCCGCAGCACCTCATTGTTCAATTCGCTGCCAAACCGGGCGCGCTGCTGGGCATACATGTTGAACAGCGTTTTCAATTCGGTGTTGTTCACACTCTCCGCGGCCGTGCGGAACCCCTGCTCGCCATCCTTATTGGTTTCGATCAGATCGTTCAGGACTGAGATCGCATCTTCGTTAGTATTGGTAGTAGCCATGGCTCTCCCTCGCTCCGGTGGTAGCAATCTCACGGCCATATTACTGGCCGTTGCGCTCTTGAGCGCCGCGCCGGATCGCGACCGCCTATGGCATTACCGCAACCTGGGCAAGGCGTTCTACGAAAATCCCACTACGCAGCGGGAAGCCGTGGACCAGTTCCGCAAAGCTCTCGAACTCGCCCCCGATTCCCCGCGAGAGCGCGTGAATTTAGGTCTCGCTCTGTTGAAATCCGGCGAAACCAAAGCCGCCGTCATCGAACTCCAGAAAGCGCAGAAGCAGGATCCCTCGATCCCGCACACCTGGTTCAACCTCGGGCTGATCGCAAAACGGGATGGCGAATACGCCACCGGCATCACTCAAATGGAACAAATGGTAAAGCTTGCGCCGGATGACGCCAAAGCGCACCACGCGCTCGGAACCTTATATAAGCTGGCCGGCCGTCAAACCGACGCCATTGCCCAGTTTGAAAAGGCCCGCGACCTCGATCCCAACCTCGCCGGTCCCCATTTTCAGCTTTACACCGCGTATCGCCAAGGCGGACGCGCACCCGATGCGGCCCGCGAGTTAGCCGCCTTCCAGGAAGTGAAGAAGCGGCAGGCCGGAACTCCGATTGCCGAAGACATGGAGTCCAGCAACTATTCGGAAATCTACGAAACCATGGATCCCGTGCCCGCGAATGCGGCGCTCCCGGAGGTTCGCTTTTCGGACCGCGTCCTGGCCGAAGGGATTGATGGAATCACGACGGCCGGACCGGATCTGGTGGCGTGGAGCGAGCAGGGCGTGACACTCTACCGCGATGGCGCGAAGCAGTCCGCGCTCCCGCAATTGCGCGGCGTGGTGTCCGTCGGCGCGGGCGATTTCGACAATGACGGACAGATTGACCTGTGCGTGCTCACGAAAACCGGTCCAACCCTGCTCCGGCGCACGGGCGCAACATTCGTACCCACCGGCATCAAGCTTCCCCAGGGTCCGTTCCGCGCCGCCGTCTGGATCGACTACGACCACGACTACGATCTGGACCTGATTCTCCTGGGCGACCATCCCGTACTGATGCGCAACAACGGCGATGGAACCTTTACGGACCAAACCGCGGCCTTCCCGTTCGCCCCCGGCCAGGCAACTTCGGGTATGCTCTACGCCGCGCACCTGGAAACTGCCGCGCGCGATCTTCTGGTCACCTATTCGGATCACGACGCCGTGC
>JALYXI010000044.1 GCA_030947245.1 Acidobacteriota bacterium | reverse complement strand
CAGCACCCGTTTTGTCCTGGTCGATCGAAAGGGCCGGATCCGCGGCTACTACGGCACAACCGATGTCGACCCCGTTGCGAAAGTGGCTGCCGACGCCCGCCGCTTGCGCAAGGAACCATCTTGACGCTGCACGATCTGCCTACTCTCAACGCAATCCTGAACGGGACGGCGGCTGTGCTGCTGGTCTGGGGTTACACGCTAGTCCGTCGCGGGAGGATCGCCGGACACCGCCGGGTTATGCTGTCCGCCTTCAGCGTATCTATTATCTTTCTGATTTCTTATCTGATCTACCACTACCACGTGGGAAGCGTTCGCTTTCCCCGTCCCGGTTGGGTGAAGACGGTCTATCTGACTATCCTGTTCACGCACACGGTCCTCGCGGCAACGGTGCCGTTCCTTGCGGTTATCACCCTCAGCCGGGCATTACGCGGGCGTTTCGACAAGCACCGCAAAATCGCGCGCTGGACGTTCCCTATTTGGCTGTACGTTAGCGTCACGGGTGTGATCGTGTATCTCATGCTGTATCACATTCATCCCTTACCGTACACTGCTACCGTACACTGCGGCCTATTCCCGACTGTTGCAAGCTAGACTACAAGGATGTATATCCTTAGACATCTTCTCGTCGCGGCTTTCCTTGTAGGGGCGGTATCTCTCCAAGCGGCTCCCCTGACGTTTTTCTCCGAGGATTTGAACGGGAATCCAAACTCCCGCATAGCCTTTCCGAAATCCGCGGCGGCGCGAGCTAACTTCCTTGCCCAGCTATCCGGGACAGCAACGGACACGTTTGAAGAGTTCTCTGGCGGAGATTCGTTGCCTCTGAATCTTACGTTTTCCGGAGCAGCTTCGGCCACGTTGCGAGCCGATGCGGGTTTCATCCAGACTCTTAGCTCAGGTACGAACGGGTTTGGCCGCTTTCCCACGTCCGGCAACAACTATCTGGAGACAAATGCCCCCTCATTAAGTTTCGCCTTCACTGCCCCGGTTTCCTCCTTTGGCTTCTACGCAATAGATGCCGGGAGCTTTGGCGGGCAACTCAGTCTGGTGCTTACGCGTAGTGGAGGGGGAAACACAACAGTCGCCGTTCCCAATTCGGTTGGTACGGGAAGGGGAAGCCCGCAAAACGGCTCGGTATTATTTTTTGGTTATATTGACAGCGCAAGTTCATTCAGCAATATCCAGGTGCTTGACAGCTTGCAGGTTGATTCGTTCGGTCTGGACGATGTCACGGTCGGGATTCGTACGTCGGCAACTACTCCTGAGCCGTATTCCGGGGTCCTCGTGGGAGCGGGCCTGCTCAGCATTGTTCTATTCGGCAAAAAGGTTAGAATCGGCACAATCACTTAAGCGTTGCGGCGTGACGTCCAGTATAATTTTTGAGACAAGGTTTTGATTTCTTTATGGCGAGATTGAATAGCTTGATTTGCTCTACTGCCGCTCTGGCTCTAGCTGCACAATACTGTGTTTTCGGGGCCACCCCCTCGCCGACTGTGACCGACCGCCAGGCTGCCCGCCTTTTGGACCAGGCTGCCTGGGGACCCACTCCGGCCGAGATAGCGCAAGTGCAATCTCAAGGATTGTCTAATTGGATCGACTCCCAATTCAGCGCAACTCCCTCCGACCTTCCGGACCAGCCGATTCTCAATTTGATGGGGAAGGGCAATAACGACCTGAATCCAGTCCGCGCAGCCCTGTTCCAAAACGCTGTCTCCCATCCTGACCAGCTCCTCCAGCGTGTGACGTTCGCTCTCAGTCAACTGTGGGTCGTTTCTCAGCAATCAGGCGTCAATCCCGCGTATGCCTATCCGCCGTATTGGCGGGTTCTGCGCGATAACGCCTTTAAGAATTACGCCGACATTATCAAAAACGTAACGCTCAATCCCGCGATGGGCCGTTATCTGAACATGGCCAACAACAACAAAGGAAATGCTGCCCGGGGAACTTCGGCAAACGAAAATTACGGCCGCGAGCTCATGCAGTTATTCACTTTGGGGCTCACTCAACTTGGTACGGATGGTTCCTACGTGCTCGACGTGAGCGGGCGCCCTCTTCCTACCTTCACCGAGCCTGAAGTACGGGACTTGGCTAAAGCGTTGACCGGTTGGACCTATCCCACGGCTCCAGGCGCAATCGAGAAAGCCAATAACCCGGAGTATTATTTCGGCCCCATGAGACCTGTAGCTGCGAACCACGATACGAGCAAGAAGACGGTTTTTGGCGGTTATCCAATACTTCCGAATCAAACGCCTGAACAGGACTTGGATTCAGTTGTCCAAGGCCTGATGCAGCAGCCCACCATCGCCCCGTTTGTGTGCCGCCAGTTGATCGAACATTTAGTTACCAGCAATCCCACCCCTGCGTACCTGCAGCGGGTTTCCGGCGTATTCCTGAATAACGGCAGCGGCGTTCGCGGAGACATGAAAGCGGTGATTAAAGCAATTCTTTTGGACTCGGAAGCCCGCTCCGGCGATGAGCCCACTGCTCCCGCGATGGCGACGTTCGGGCATTTGCGGGAACCCGTGCTGCTGATGGCGAATCTGTTGCGTGGCCTGAATGGCGCCGTTCCTTCCACCAATGGAATCGGGAATTTTACGTCTCAGTTGGCCGAAAACATCTTCGATGAACCCAGCGTTTTTAGCTATTTCTCACCGAATTCCCGAACCGAGCGGGGACTGTACGGTCCGGAATTCCAAATCTACAGTACCCAGACTTCCACCACTCGCGCCAATCTTATCTACTCAGCGCTTTATAGCGGTTCGTTCGGCGGTACAACACTGAATTTAGCTCCGTTCACCGCAAAGATCACGAAGGTAAGCGACCCCAGTGCGATGATCGATTACATCAACTACGTCTTTCTTCATCGTTCCGCATCGCCGGATCTGATCCGTAATGCAACCAATGCTGCCAAAGCCGCCGCCAGTCCGGCTAACGCCACCAAGTCCGCGTTATTCGTGATGCTGACCTCGGCTGAATATCAGGTAATTCATTAATCCAATAGGAGAGCCAGGTTTATGTTGTCACGTCGTGGACTTTTTCGTATCGGTGCGGCTTCCGTCGGTTCGCTCGCACTCCGTCCGTTGGGCCTTCTTCCGGCTCTCGCGCAAGGCGGACCTGATTATCGTGCGCTGGTTTGCATTTTCCTCTTCGGCGGGAACGATTCCAACAACACAGTGGTTCCCATGGATGACGCCAGCTACAAGCTTTATCTTGCGAACCGCGGAGCCCTGGCGCTTTCCGGCGCCGAACTGACGAGCACGGTCTCTACGGCCAACGGCGCGCCGTATGCATTCCACTCCGGCTTAAGTGAGCTGGCCAGCCTTTTCAGCAGTAAGGAACTCGCTGTTGTCGCCAACGTGGGCTCGCTTGTTCAGCCACTGACACGAGCGCAGTATCAAGCTTCTGTCATGCCGCGGCCCAGTAACCTGTTTTCCCACTCAGACCAGCAGCTTCAGTGGCAGAGTTCCATTGCCCAGGGCAACAGCTCCACAGGCTGGGCCGGCCGCGCGGCCGACTACGCCGCTGCCAACGGCTTCAACGCTTCCCTTTTTCCCACTTTCTTTTCCGTAGCCGGCAATTCATTCATGGGCGCCGGCATGAATACCACGCCTGTCGCCCTCGCGCCCGGCGGCTCGCTCCAGATTACCGGCTCTAACGGAACTACGCCGGAAGCGATCGCCCGTACCAAGGCCCTGGAGATGCAGCTTCTGAGCACGGACACAGGTCTCTCTCTTGTTCAGGCTGCTGGCCACGTTGTGGCAAACAGCATTACCGATGCCGATGCCCTCTCCGCTGCCCTCGGCAAGTCGAGAGCGCTCAGCACACAGTTTCCGGCTACGGGGATCGGCGCGCAACTCAAGCAGGTCGCGGAGATCATCCAGGTCCACGCCAGTCTCGGAATGCAGCGACAGATTTTCTTCTGTGCTCTGGGCGGCTTCGACACGCATACGGATGAGCTCAACCAGCACAAAAACCTTTATCCGCAGCTCAGCCCGGCCATCGCGGCGTTCTACAACGCGACGCAGGAATTGGGAGTTGCCCAAGACGTGACGACGTTTACCGAGTCCGATTTCAGCCGCACCTTCCAGGCCACCTCCGGCAACGGAAGCGATCACGCGTGGGGTAGTCATCACATGGTGGTTGGCGGCGCGGTAAAGGGCGGCAGAGTCTTCGGCCGATTCCCCAGCTTCCAGCTAGGTGGACCGGACGACACCGACACCCGGGGCCGCTGGATTCCCACCACGTCCATTGACCAGTACGGCGCTACGCTGAGTAGCTGGTTCGGTATTCCGCAGAGCGCATTGTTTTCAATATTCCCGAATCTCGGTAACTTCGATTCAGGAAACCTTGGATTCCTCGGCTAGTCCTAACGTCAGAACCAACTTTCAAAGGCCCGGCCCAGTTCGCTAAACTCCATCCCCAGGCGCTCCGGCCAACTCACGGCTTTGTCTCCCGCGAACGCGGTCACTTTCTTGAAGCCATCCGGCGCCTCAAACAACCTGTTGTCCAAACGTTCGTGGGACAGTTCTACCGTCTCGCGAGTCATCTGTCCATCGCTTTCATAAACCGCAATTCCAGGCATCGGCGGCTTGCCGTGCTTCACAACTGTATCCCGACAGGTAGCGCCAATTCCTAAAACGTAGGTATAAGCCTCCGCCCTCGTCCCCGCCGGCGCAATAAACCAGCCATCTCTTTCCCGTTGCCGCGTCTGGCGGCAGGCGCCCGGTTCCGCTACAGAACGCTCGCGAATGATAAGATGTCTCGCTGTTTGCCCGAACATCCACCGGGTCTCGCCGGTATCGATAGTCTCGTAATAGATATCAACGGTCTTGCCAGACTCATGGATACGCGGAGGACGCGCGATCCAGAGAGCCAGAGTCAGGATCAGACTAGGGCCCTCCCGCGCGTTTTCGATATACTCGCGCCGCTGCGGATCGAACCGGTACACCGCTCGCTCATTCTGGATAAACCCAATCCGCCACGCCCCGCCCGGGCCTAAAGTTTCCGTGCGCATCTTCACGCCTTGCGTATATCGCGCATACACCGTCTCATGCCCGGCGAAAGTAGTCTTGACTACCTCGTGCATGTCAGCGGCTGCGGGAATCGCGAGCAGAGCAGTTAGGAATACCGAGCGCATATCGGCAGACTACCGGCACGTTCATTGTACCGGTTCACGGCATATCAGCTTGGGATGTTCGCCGGCTTGACGTCCCGATCAACGATGTTTTGGATCAGCGCTTCACAATCACTTCGCGCAGATGCTCCCGCGTAAGAAAAAACTTCACCGATTCGAACCTTCCAAACAGCTTCTCCAGGCTCCGGTTGTTGAAGATCTGAGCCTGTTTCCGCTCTCCCTGTTGGGCGAGCATCAATGTCGATTGATCCTGAATCCGGAAGGTCGTTTGCGGCGACACCAATGACTTCTCATCCGCATTAAAGAACGCAAGAAGGTAACTGCGTGGCCGCGTGATCCGGTAGAGCCGTTCCACTGTGGCATTCAATAGGGCAGGGGAAAGGTACTGCATCACGTCCCAAACCAGAACGCCGTCGAAGGTGTTCTCTTTGAAGTCTAAATTCTGCTCCAGGAACGACTCCATCCGGCTCACGTTGGCCTGTTCATTCCTGGTCTCCTGCCCGAAGGTGTCGTCCAGGCTCCGCAAAAAGTCCTGTGTGTACAGCTTGTGCCCCAAGTCTGTAACGAAGCTGATATTCTCCTGCGTCAAGCCGGCCAGATCCAGAATGGAAAGGCCTACTTGGTCATCAATATAGGAAAAGAACTGCTCCAACCCGCGGCTGTGCCGAACACTGTTCACTTCCTTTTCCTTCCGTCCGCCGGCTGCGGAGCGAGTGGGAAAAGGGCCCTCCGGCGCTACGGCCGTTCCGGATGCGCGAAACATACCTCTGAAACGTTCCGGCAGCAATGCTTAGGACCCTTCCATAAGTCGATCTACCGCTTCAGATCGCCCGATCCCGCTCCTACGGGAGTGGCGGACTGGCCCATTTGCGTGGGGGCGGCTTTCGGCATTGGCACGCCCTGACCCGCCGCGCCCTGACCCGCAGTAGCCTGGTTCACGCCAGGGTTTGCGCCCGCGGCAGCGGTCTTCGCCGCGTCCGGCTTCACGATGTCAATGGAGCCCTTGAAGTAAGCTCCGTCTTCAATCACAATCCGTGCGGTCTTGATGTCACCCACCAGGCGCGCGTCCTTACGAATGTCGATGCGGTCGTTTGCTTCCACATTCCCCTTGATCTGACCGAGCACCACTACCTCGCGGGCGCGCACCCCGGCCTGCATTTTTCCATTCGGCCCGATCGTCAATTTATTGTCCTGGCATTCGATCGTGCCTTCCACGTCTCCATCGACGTATAAATCTTCCTTGCTGAAAATCTGTCCTATAATCTTTACCGCTTTCCCGATAGTTGCGGAATTGCGGGACACATCGGCCTCTGGGCTCTTGAACGGCGCTGATGACATTAGTGTTGGCTCCTTCCTGGGTTCGATTGGACTCTGCGCCGGCGCCGCGCTGGCCGGTCGAGGCGGGGGTATTGATGCTGGTTGATCTTCCGGTCTTTTGTTCCACATGCTCATGAATGGGCGGCCCTCCCGAATTGGGTTATGAGATCGAATACATTTTCACTCTATCGGGTTTTTCTGAAGAAAGGCAATCCCCAAATCACCGCATTGAAATGCAAAAAGCCCGCAAGTCAGCCTTGCGGGCTTCGGTCCAATAAAGATGCCGGAAATTATTTCTTTGACTTCGACTTCTCGTGTGCCTGTTTTGAGCTCTCATGAGCTTTGGTGGAATGCTCATGGGCTGTCTCGGAATGCTTCGCGGCTGTGGCGTCGTCGCCCTTCTCATGATGCTCGGCTGCGGTATGGTGCGCCTTCGCGGCGTTCTCGTGATGAGTTGCGGCTTCTTTGTGCGTATTTTTCGGCATGAAAAATCTCCTTAGTTCTGACCTTATCGCGGAACGCCCCGGCCATCCCTCGTCACGCCTTTCGAAGTGTACGGATTTATACCGTGTTTTAGCTTCCCCGAACCATACTGGCGAAGGCTTTGTAGGCCTCCGGCGCCTGCGCGTTCAGCCATTCGATGTACTCCTGGGATGCTTTCTCCAGTTCCCCGTACAGATTCGGATTTTTGCGCGCAGCCCTCGTTTCCGGTAGCACCGGGCGGATGCGCTCAAACGTAAGCAGCATCTCCATTCCATTCTTATAAAACAATTCCTTGTTCAGGATCCCTGCATTTAAGAAGGACGCGACCATCTCCCAGTAGGTCACCATCTGCCGCAACGAAGCATTCTCCGGCGATCCGGGCGGGCAAAGCTTTTGAGATTCCTCGAGAGTTTTCGCGTGATAGGACTCCACAAACCACGTCCGCGCCTTGCGCATGCGCTCCTCCCGCCGCAATTCGTACAATTTCAAAATCAGATTCGCATCGTCGTGTGAAGCCATTGTGGGCATAGGCTCTCTTGTACCACGCCTGTCACTTTCTGGTTCCTTCCCAAGTCCCGCTTCCTAATTCACCAAGCATCACCGTTCCCTTCATTTTCCCGCCCGAAATCGTGCCCTTATACGTCACCTTCCCCGAAACCTGGTCGCTCTTTGCTTCGAATGAGAATTCCACCTGATCGCCCTGAACCATTCCGGTGACCGGCGCTTCGCCCAGCATCCCCGAATAGGTTCCCGTGAGCTTGCCGCCATCCTGTTTCAATACAAATGTAGGCGTTCCGGTGTTGCCTTGAATCTCAACAGTCACGTTCCACGTCCCACTAATATCGGCTCCCAACAAAAATCCGGCCATCAGCGCCAGTACACAAACCGTTCGCATCATGTCCAACTCTCCTAATCGATTCTATTCGCCCGCGCTACTCTGTAGCGTGTGGAAACTTGCATTTTGTCTGATTGTGCCGATCGTGCTCCAAGCGGACATCCTACCCGCCAACGTGGGTTCGTTTCGCAAAACGGCTGTATCGCCTCTTCAGCTTGAAAACCGCCCGGTTTGGGATGAGTATGGCCTTCAGGCCTCCGAACAGGCCACCTTCGAAGCTCCCGGAAGAGTACTCCACGTTAGGGCTTACCGGATGCAGGATTCAACCGGCGCCCTTGCCGCTTGGCAGTGGCAGTGCCCGGCTGATTCCCGCCCCGCTGATCCTAAAGTCCAGGAATTAAGCAAGTTGGCGTCGATAACGGCGACGGGTGAGTGTATTGCGCTCGGCAACCATTTCCTGGCGTTTGAGGGCTATCAGCCCAACGCCGAAGAGCTCGCGATTGTCTTCCGCAGCCTGCCCCGGCAACAAAGCGGTCCGCTTCCCACCCTCCCGGAACATCTTCCCGATGCCAATCTCATCCCAAATTCAGAACGTTACGTCCTCGGCCCCGCTTCTCTGGCACTCTTCACCCCGGAGGTCAGTCCTTCCGCCGTCGCCTTTCACCTCGGTACGGAAGCCCAGTTGGGTTCGTTTCGCAATAAAACAGGAGCGCCGCTCAAACTGGCGATTTTTTCTTATCCCACGCTCGATTCTGCCCGCGACCGCACTGCCGCATTGCAAAAGACCCCGGACTCTATCGTAAAGAGGGCTGGCCCCCTCGTGGCAGTGGTGTTCTCTCCTGCGGACCAAAATGCTGCCGAATCGCTGCTTTCTCAGGTACGTTACCAGGCTGTCGTTACCTCTCAGGACCGGTCAGACCGGCCGCCGACGAAGAAGGACAACTTCGGCAATTTCATGATTAACGTCTTTGAATTGATCGGCATACTGCTTGCCTTCTCCCTCGTATCCGGCGTAGTGTTCGGCGGATTCCGGACGCTTTTCCGAAGAGCGGGTGATTCGGGCGAGGGCGATACAGTGATCTCGCTCCACCTTGATAACCGGTAAGATACGGATTTTGTTTGTCTTACATCCGGTTCCACGGCTCCGCCGCCCGGTATTTCCTCCAAAAACAACCAGTCTGTGGAAATGTGTAAATCATGTAAACCTAATGGCATTAGTAGCTTGCAGAGAATGGAGCGCTCCTCCATTTCCGCCTTGACGGGAACTGCCCGGAAATTCTAAGATCCAATCACTAAAGTTTTTGCTGGCCCCAACCCGGTTACCCAATCTGGCTGCGATGCCATCGAAAATGATTCTCCCGCCGCTCTGGTGATGCGGAGCGGTCCGAAGGCCCACCGGTCAGGTGGGCTTTTCTCTTGGCCTTAGACTAAGACTTGGCCTCGCCCCACGCTGCTCCCGCCCCGGACCGGAACACTTCCTTCCGGGCCCGATTGGCTTCGTTCCGCAATATTCGCCCCATGCTGGCGCTGGTTTGGCAGACCAGCCCGCCCTTGGTTCTCTCCGGAATCGTCCTTCGCCTGTTCCGAGCCTTGCTCCCCTTAGCCACCCTGTGGGTCGCCAAGCTGATCATCGATGCCGTAATCGCCCGGTCGCCCCTGATCTGGCGCTATGTGGGGCTGGAACTTGCGCTTGCCGTGCTGGGCGACGTTCTGGGCCGCGCCAATGCTCTGGGCGATAGCCTGCTCGCGGACCGCTTTACAAATCGCATCAGCATCCGCCTGATGCAGCACGCGGCGCAACTCGATCTCGTCAGTTTCGAAGACCCCGTTTTCTATGACAAACTCGAGCGGGCGCGCCGCCAGACTACGGGGCGCATCACGCTCTTAGCGTCGTTGTTGAATATCTGCCAGGACACCGTCAGCCTGATCTCGCTTTCTGCCGGGCTGATCGTCTTCTCGCCCTGGCTCATGATCCTGCTGGCCGCCGCCGTCATTCCCTCATTCCTTGGTGAAACTCATTTCACCGCTCTCGCCTATTCCGTCCTCTACCGGTGGACCCCTCAACGCCGCGAGCTCGATTATCTCCGGATGCTCGGCGCCAGCGCCGGAAGTGCCAAGGAGATCAAAATCTTCGGCCTTGGCGACTATTTGGCCGACCGCTACCGTTCCGTGTCCGACCGCGTGTTCAAAGACAACAAGGCCCTCGCGATCCGCCGCGCCACTCTCGGCAGCTTGTTCAACCTGATCTCAACCGGCGGCTATTACGGCGCCTATGTGGTCATCCTGCTCCGCACCATTGCGGGCGCTCTCACGCTCGGAACCCTCACTTTCCTGACCGGCGCTTTCGCCCGTTCACGCATGTTTATCGAAAAGATCCTCTCCGGGTTTAACGATGTATCCGAGCAGGCGCTCTTTCTTCGCGACCTTTTCGAGTTCTTCGAGATGAAGCCACAGATCCACTCCAAGCCCGGAGCCCTTCCCGCTCCACGGCCCATCCGCACCGGCTTTGAATTCCAAAACGTCGCGTTTCACTACGCCGGTTCCGATCGCCAGGTCCTGCGAGGCATCGATTTCCGCCTGGAACCCGGAGAGAAGGTTGCGCTCATAGGAGCGAACGGGGCAGGGAAGACCACGCTGGTCAAATTGCTCGCCCGTCTCTACGAACCGACGGAGGGCCGCATTCTGCTCGACGGCACTGACCTGCGCGACTACGATGTCGAAGACCTCCGCCGCGAAATCGGCGTGATCTTTCAGGACTACATGCGCTACGACCTTCTGGTCAAAGAAAACATTGGATTTGGTAAAATTGAGGATCTGGAATCACAAACACTCATCGAACGCGCGGCGGAAAAAAGTCAGGCAGCCGAAATGATCGGCAGTCTCGCAGGCCGGTTCAATCAGGTAGTCGGGCGCCGTTTCGAAGGAGGCGTCGATCTTTCGGGCGGCGAATGGCAGAAAATCGCTCTTGCCCGGGCTTACATGCGCGATGCCCAGCTTCTGATCCTCGATGAGCCGACTGCTACACTGGACGCGCGAGCCGAATACGAGGTCTTCCTTCGATTCGCTGAACTCACCCGTGGCCGCATGTCGGTCCTGATCAGCCACCGTTTTTCCACTGTCCGTATGGCCGACCGGATTCTGGTGCTTTCGAACGGTGAAATCACGGAGCAGGGCAGTCACCGGCAACTGGTCGCGCTGGGCGGCCTTTATGCCGAACTATTTGAACTCCAGGCAGCGGGATATCGATAACAAAACATGACAGATAACAAGCTTCAGGTAATTCCGCTTGGCGGCGTAGGCGAGTTCGGGATGAACATGATGGCGCTGCGCTACGGCGATGACATCATCGTCATCGACAGCGGAATGATGTTCCCGGAAGCGGAACTCCTGGGCGTCGATTTCGTCACGCCGGACCTCTCGTACCTCACTGAGAACCGCGACAAAGTCCGCGCTCTGTTCCTCACCCATGGACACGAAGATCATATTGGTTCCGTCGCATTCTTTCTGGCCGAGTTGAACGTTCCCGTGTTCGGCACCGCGTTTACCTTAGCCCTGGTGGAACGCCGCATGAACGAGTACGATTTCGAAGACGAGGTCGATTTCCGGAAGATCAAGCCAAAGCAAACCGTCACCGCCGGCCCGTTTTCGGTCGAGTTCATCCACGTCACGCACTCCATCGTCAGCGCGGTGGCTCTCGCCATCACCACCCCGCTCGGCGTGGTCATACACACCGGTGATTTCAAGGTTGACCCCACTCCCACAGACAATGAGCTGTTCGACCTTCACACCCTGGCGGATTATGGCAAGCGAGGCGTCCTGCTGCTCATGTCGGATTCCACCAACTCCGACCGCCCGGGCTATTCCGAATCCGAGCGAGCCGTCCGCCCCCGCATGGAGGACATTTTCAACCGCACCGAACAGCGCCTGTTTGTGTCGTCGTTCAGCAGCTCCATTCACCGGTTGCAGCAAATCATTGATTTGTCGGAAGAATTCGGCCGCAAAGTCGCCATTGTCGGCCGCTCGATGTCGAACGTTACGGAGATCGCGCACAATTTAGGGCTGCTTTCTATTCCTGACGGAATCCTGATGCGCCCCCAGGACGTGATGAATGCGCCTGCGGATAAGGTAACCATCATGATTTCCGGCACGCAAGGTGAGCCCATGAGCGCTCTTTCCCGCGTCGCTGTCGATAACCACAAAA
Source organism: Acidobacteriota bacterium (assembly GCA_030947245.1). GTDB lineage: Bacteria > Acidobacteriota > Terriglobia > Bryobacterales > Bryobacteraceae > JALYXI01. The sequence goes on along the minus strand of JALYXI010000044.1, from coordinate 5,599 downwards.
ATATTTCGATCGCAAAGGGCGACACCGTGGTGCTCTCGAGCCGCATCATCCCCGGCAACGAAAAGAACATCTTCCGCATGATCGACCACCTCTCACGCCGCGGCGCGGATGTGCTCTACGGCAGCATGAACCCGCCCATCCATGTTTCGGGCCACGGCAGCGTGGAGGAGTTGCGCTTGGTGCTGAACCTGGTTCGGCCGAAGTATTTCATGCCGATTCATGGTGAATACCGCCAACTTGCAAAACACGCGCGGCTGGCGGAGCATCTGCGTCACTCCGGCCTGAAGGAATCCTTCGTTCTCGAAAGTGGAGACATCCTGGAAATCGATTCGCAAAATGCGCGCAAGGCCGGCCGCGTCACCGTTGGCCGGGTTTGCATCGATTCCGGCGTAGTCGACGAGATCATAGGCGACATGGTGATCCGCGACCGCCGTCATCTTTCGGAAGACGGCATCGTGCTCACTATCATCGCTATTAACAAGATGACCGGCCGCGTGGAAGCCCCGCCCGAAGTAGTGGCCCGCGGCTTCGCTTCTGAGGACAGTTCTGAATTCATGAAGAACGCCAAGCAGGTCGTCGCGCGGACTCTGGAGAACTCATCTTCCGAAGAAAAGGGTGACTGGGGCGTTATGAAAGAGAAGGTCCGCGCGGACCTGAAACGCTACATCTCGAAGCACACCCAGCGCCGGCCGCTGATTATGCCCGTCATCCTTGAAATTTGATCACCGACGCCTCTGGCTACGCAGGGTACGCGGACCGGGTCTGCGCACCTCGCGATGAATTTGAACTGCTTGCGTTGTTCGGCTCCGAACCGGTCACCATCAGGGGCGGAGGCACGGGCGTCACGGGCGGCAGTGTCCCGCAAGGTGGCATCAGCCTTTCGCTCGAACACTTCAATCGGCTTGAAATCGGCTCCGGCGTTGCCTGCTGTGGCGCGGGTGTACTGCTCAAAGATCTCCAAGCCGCAGCGGCTCGCACCGGCCAGTTCTATCCTCCCGATCCCACTGAAACCTGGGCTTCGATAGGCGGCACGATTGCAACCAACGCCAGCGGTTCCCGCTCCTTCAGGTATGGAGCAACCCGCCGGTGGATTCGCTCGCTCAGGGTTGCAACCATAGACGGCCAGATCCGTACCTTCCGCCGCGGCGATGCCATTGACTTCCCGGTCCCTTCTCTTCCGGTCCCGAACACGGCCAAGCACACGGCAGGGTATCCCCTCCAACCCGGAATGGATTGGATCGACCTGTTCACCGGTTCTGAAGGCACGCTGGGAGTCATTCTGGAAGCCGAACTCGCGCTTCTTCCGGTCCCCCCGGATCTCCTCAGCGCGGTGATCTTCTTCCCCGCTGGGCCGCCTGACACTTGGCGCGCCATCCCTGGTCTTCGCATGCTGGAGTACTTCGATGCCGAGTCCCTTCGCCTGCTGGACGCGCCCGGCCAGTCAGCGCTCCTCATTGAGCAGGAGGATCCCGATCTCGACGCTTGGGAAGCGCGAATCGAAGGCGCGGTAGACTCCTGGTTTGCCACCTCCCCGGCTGACCGCGAAAGTTTCCGCGCGTTCCGCCATAAGCTTCCCGAACTGGTAAACGAGCGAGTCCGCCGCGCGGGCCTCACCAAGATGGGCAGCGATTTCGCCGTGCCGGCCGACCGCAACATCGAGATGTTACAGATCTATCAGCGCGGTTGCCAGGACGAATTTCCGGGCCAGTACGTAATTTTCGGTCACTTCGGCGATGCCCATCTTCATGTGAACCTGCTGCCTCGCACGGAAGCGGACTCGCTGCGCGCTGCCGCTCTCCTTACGCACTTCGCCCGGGAAGCCGTCCGACTGGGCGGCACCGTCAGCGCCGAACATGGCCTCGGTAAACGCAAGCGCCACCTCCTGCCGCTCGAATACACGGAAGCCCAAATTGAATCCATGCGCGCCGTTAAGCGCCGCCTGGACCCGCACTGGCTTCTGAGCCCCGGCACGCTGTTTACCTCTTCTTCTTAGCCCCGGCCTTTTTCTTCGTTCCAGGCTTAGGCGGAACATCGTCCCCTTCCGCCCGCGCTTCGCTGAGCCCGATTGCAATCGCTTGCTTTGGATTCGTCACCTTCTGGCCCGAGCTCGATTTCAACTTCCCCGTCTTAAACTCGTGCATCACTGTCCCGACTTTCTTGCTTGCGGCTGCTTTCTTCTTTGTCGCCATAGGTCTCCCGAAGCCGTATTATATGCGTCTGTTTCATCGACAGTCTATCCTGAGTACATGAAAACAGGTGGTTGGTTGATAGTGGGGATTCTGATCGGAATGGCTTCCTTGCCTGTTGCCGCTTATCTCTATCTTCGGTTCGGATACGCTCCTGTAGCCACCGCGGCTCCGCCGCTTCCTTTAGAGAAGTCGATCACGCATATGGCCCTGAACGCAAGAGTGCGAAGCGAAGCGCCGAAGCAGGCAGCGCTGCCTATCAACGATGCGAACCTGATCGAGGGCGCGCGGGCGTACCGCCGGTACTGTTCCGTATGCCACGGCTTGATCGGCGAAAAGGACAGCCCAACCTCGAAAGGCATGTTCCCTAAACCCCCGCAACTGTTCCAACACGGCGTCACCGATGATCCCGTCGGGGAGACGTACTGGAAGGTGGAGAACGGCATCCGTCTGACCGGTATGCCTGCATATAAGCAATCCATTTCAGAGGAAGATATCTGGCGAATGAGCCTGATGCTGGCCAATGCGGACAAGTTACCCGCGGCCGCTACCGCGATCCTCAAGCAGCCGCTGCCCGCTGAATAGCCCTACATGTACATGCCGCCGTTCACGTCGATTACCTGGCCCGTGATGTAGCTCGCCCGGTCCCCGCACAGAAACTCTACCGCGGCCGCCACGTCCTCCACCGCCCCGAAACGTCCTAAGGGGATGTTGCCAAGGATCTTCGCCTTCAATTCATCGCTCAATCCCGCTGTCATATCAGTTGCGATGAATCCCGGCGCTACCGCGTTTACTGTGATTCCGCGCGAGCCCATCTCCTGAGCCAGGCTTTTCGTCAGTCCGATCAAACCCGCCTTTGCCGCCGCATAGTTCGCCTGTCCCGCATTGCCGGAGCGCGCCACCACGGATGAGATATTCACAATCCTGCCCCAGCGTTCCTTCATCATGGAAGGCAGCACCGCCTGGCAAGCCAGGAAAGCGCCCGAAAGATTGGTATCGATCACGGCATCCCAATCCTGTTTCTTCATCCGCATCGCGATTCCATCTCGCGTAATAGCGGCGTTGTTAATCAGAATGTCGATCGGGCCGAACTCCTTTGCCGCCCCGGTGATGGCGGATTTGATGGACTCGCCCGTACTCATATCGAGCTCGATGACATGAGCCTCGCCTCCCTGCTCGCGTACGCCCGCGGCTGCCTGCTCCAGCAGTTCGCGGTTCCGTGCCGCCAGCATGACGCGCACTCCGGTCGTTGCCAGCGCCTGCGCGCACGCCCGTCCGATGCCCCGGCTTGCGCCGGTGATTAAAGCCGTTCGAATACTTTCCATGTTGAACTGACATCATAGTTCATGGCCTACCAAAACCTGCGGGAATTCATCCGCGCACTGGAAAAGAACAACGAACTGAAGCGCATTCCGTTCGAAGTGGATCCGGTGCTTGAGATTACCGAGTTCGCAGACCGCGCCGTGAAGCAGGGTGCTCCCGCGCTTCTGTTCGAAAAACCCAAAGGCAGCACGATCCCGGTGTTGATCAACAGCATGGCCAGCATGCGCCGCATGGAGATCGCGATGGAAGTGGCATCGGTGGATGACGTGGCCTCCCGCATCGTCGAGTTCCTCGAAATGACCAAGCAGAAGCCGGAAGGCATGCTGGGCAAGCTCAAAATGCTGCCCAAACTCGCCGAGATGGGCAGTTTCTTCCCGAAGACCGTAACGAAAGCGCCGTGCCATGAAGTGGTTCAGACCGAAGGCTTTTCGCTCCACGATCTTCCTGCCTTGAAATGCTGGCCGGAGGATGGCGGCCGCTACATCACCCTGCCGATGGTGTTCTCGAAGAATCCGGAAACCGGCAAACGCAATTGCGGCATGTACCGCATCCAGATTTATGACGAGCGCACCACCGGCATGCATTGGCAGACCCACAAACAGGGCGCGGAGCACTACCGCAGAACCGCGAACACGCGCATGGACATCGCGGTTGCCATTGGCTGCGATCCGGCCACGATGTATTCAGCGATCCTGCCCCTGCCGCCGGAACTCGATGAGATGCTCATCGCCGGCTTTCTTCGCAACGAAGCCGTCGATATGGTGAAGTGCAAGACGGTCGATCTCGAGGTGCCCGCCGAGTCCGAAATTGTGCTTGAGGGTTACGTCACGCTGGGCGAGTTGCGGACCGAAGGCCCGTTCGGAGATCACACGGGCTTTTACTCATTAGCCGACCAGTACCCGGTCTTTCACGTCACGTGCATGACGCGCCGCCGCGATCCCATTTACGCGACAACCATCGTCGGGCCGCCTCCTATGGAGGACTTCTACATGGGCAAAGCCATCGAGCGCATCTTCCTCCCGCTGATGCGGCTCCAGTTGCCCGAAGTCCGCGACATCTGCATGCCGGCCGAAGGAGTGTTCCACAACCTGATCCTGGTCAGCATTCGCAAGAGCTACCCCGGCCACGCCCGAAAAGTGATGAGCGCTATCTGGGGTTTGGGCCAGGCCATGTTCAGCAAGTGCATTGTCGTGGTGGACGAGGAGGTCGATGTTCAAAACGTGAGTGAGGTGGCGTGGAAGGCGCTCAACAATATCGATCCCGAGCGCGACATTCAATTCACGCTGGGTCCGGTAGATTCCCTGGATCACGCGAGCCGCCTGGTGAACTTCGGATCGAAAATGGGAGTGGATGCCACCCGCAAGTGGGCCGGCGAAGGCTTTACCCGTCAGTGGCCCGGCGTGATCACCATGTCTCAGGACGTGAAAAGCCGCGTCGCGGAACTCTGGAAGCGCGCGGGGTTGCCGTGATACTGTTTGGGTGTGAGTAACGATCGCCGCATTGATTACATCGAGTTTCCCGCAACCGAAATCGCTCCCATAAAGCAGTTTTACAGCACGGTGTTCGACTGGAAGTTCGATGACTTCGGGCCGAAATACACCAGCTTTCACGATGGCCGTCTGGCCGGTGGTTTTTGGGAGAACGGGATGGAATCGGTAGGGGGCGGCGCGTTGGTAGTGCTATACGCCTCAGATCTCGAAGCGACGGAGAAAAGAGTGCGGGACGCGGGCGGCACAATCGCGAAAGAGATCTTCAGCTTTCCCGGAGGCCGCCGGTTCCACTTCAAAGACCCGAGCGGAAATGAATTAGCTGTTTGGTCCGAGTAATTTCGCCACTAGTGGCTAGTCTCTGAGTAACTATTATCATTTGAGTTACGTCTTATAGGGGTCCCTTTCGCTGCCGATCCAATTGCAATCAGTGAGGAAGAAAAAACAGAGCTTGAGCAGATGACGCAATCGCGCGTTCTGCCTGCGGGCGACGTGATGCGAGCGCGAATGATGTTGTTGCTGGCGAAAGGAGTCTCCTATCACGAGATCATGAAATTGTTGGATACAACGGCGCCGACGATCTCGCGCTGGAAGAATCGTTTT
>JALYXI010000014.1 GCA_030947245.1 Acidobacteriota bacterium | reverse complement strand
CCGCAGCATGCTTCGCTCGAACAGATCCAGCAAACGCTCAACCTCCCGGTTTTCTATGGCATTCCCACGTCGCCAACCATGCTAGCCGCTGTCAACAAGGCCCGGCCCGTTGTGGCCGACCGCCAAGCTGCCGGAGAGATCGACAAAATCCTGCGCGCTTTCGTCGACAAGACCACCGGGGCCAAACTGGCCGCGGCCAAATCCGCCTAACAAGGAACCTGAATGTCTTCCCGCACAATGGCTCGTCCCGGCAGCGGCACCGACCGCTGGTTCGAAATCAAGAGCCAGGTGCATGCCAAGCTCCTGGGCTCGCTCACTCAGGATCAGCTCAAGGGTCTGAACAAGGACAGCATCCGCGCCCAGATCGCCAACGTGATTGACCGGCTGGTCCAGAACGAGGGCACGCCCATGACCGTCGCCGAACGCGACCGCGTCACCGAAGAGATCCTCGACGAGGTCTTCGGCCTGGGTCCCCTGGAACAGCTCCTCAAAGATCCCACGGTAAGCGACATTATGGTGAACGGCTTCGACAACGTCTATGTCGAGCGCGCCGGGCGTCTGGTGGAAACCAATATCCGTTTCAAAGATCAGGCCCATCTCCGGATGATCATCGATCGCGTGGTTTCGAACGTCGGACGGCGCATCGATGAATCGTCCCCCATTGTCGATGCGCGTCTGGCGGATGGCTCCCGCGTCTGCGCCGTCATTCCGCCGCTGTCGCTCATCGGTCCGGTCGTTTCCATTCGCCGCTATGGCAAGAAACTCCTCACCACGGAAGACCTGATCAAGAACGAAACCTTCACCGCCGGCATGCTGGATTTCCTCTCCGGCTGCGTGGAAGCGCGTCTCAACATCGTCATCTCGGGCGGCTCCGGCTCGGGCAAGACCACTATGTTGAACACCCTGTCGCGCTTCATCCCGGAAGAAGAGCGCATCATCACCATTGAGGACACCGCCGAGCTGCAACTTCAACAGGGCCATGTCGTGCGTCTTGAAACCCGGCCCATGAATATCGAAGGCGCAGGCGCCATCACGCAACGCGATCTTCTGATCAACACGCTTCGCATGCGGCCCGACCGCATCATTGTCGGCGAATCCCGCGGCGCCGAAGCTCTCGATATGTTGCAGGCCATGAATACCGGTCACGATGGCTCGATGACCACCGTTCACGCCAACACCACGCGTGACGCCTTCTCGCGCCTGGAAACCATGGTGATGATGGCCAGCACGCACGTCCCGGACAAAGTCATTCGCCAGCAACTCGCCAGCGCGATCCACATCGTGCTCCAGTGTTCGCGCTTGAGCGACGGTTCGCGCCGGGTGATCGGCATTTCGGAAGTGCTCGGCGTGGAAGGCGATCAGGTAGCCATGCAGGACATCTTTGAATTCGACCGCACCGGCGTAAGCCCGCGCGGAAAGGTCCTGGGCAAATTTCACGCTACGGGCAACAAGCCGCTCTGCCTGGAACGGATGAAAGGCTTCGGCATTCGCCTCCCCGATTCCATTTTCCACGAGGAGCACGAGGTGAAAGAGTAAATGGTCTTTCTGTTTGTCTCAGGCCTGATCTTCTCCGGCTCGCTCTTCGGCGTCGCCTGGTATGTCTGGGCCGTTCCGCAGCAACAAGCTTCGCGCACCCTGGCCGGGCGGCTTCGCGAATTGCGCGGGGCTTCCCGCCGTTCGAACGCCAATTCCGCCCCCTCGCTCCTTCGCGCCGAAAACAAGACGCAGTTTGGCAGCCTGGCGGGTATCGTCTCCTGGATCGGCGTTCTCCGCCGCTTGCAGGTCATCATTTCCCAGGCGAATCTGAAGTACCGCGCCACCGATGTCGCTCTCTTCTCCCTCGGGCTAACGATCGCCGTCTACATTTTGTTGGGGCTCTTGGGCCTGCCTCTGTTCTTCCTGAAACTTCTGCTCGCGCTCGGCGCCGGCTGGCTGCCCATCTTCTACGTCATGAAGATGCGCAGCCGCCGCCTGGGCAAGTTCGAAGATGAACTTCCCGACGCCATCGACCTGTTCACCCGCACCATGCGCGCCGGGCACAACATCCACAGCGGTCTTGAAACCATCTCCACCGAAACCAGCGACCCCATTCGCATGGAGTTCCGCAAAGTGATGGAAGAGCTTGCGCTTGGCGCGCCCATCGAAGCCACTCTCCACAATCTCGGCGAACGCATCCCCGTCATCGATCTGAAGTTCTTCGTCACAGCCCTCATCCTGCAGCGCCAAACCGGCGCGAACATGGTGGCCGTGCTGGAGAACCTTTCACTGCTGGTCCGCGAGCGCCTCAACATGGCCGCGAAGATGAAAGCCCATACCGCGCAACAGCGCTTCTCCGCGGCGCTCCTCTGCCTGATGCCCATCGTGGTCGGCATCGGCTTCTGGATTCTGAAACCCGATTACATCCGCCTCCTCTATACAGACCCTACCGGCAGCAAGTTTCTCACCTATGCGGTCATCTCAGAGATAATCGGCATCCTGGTGATCCGCAAGTTGGCCAACGTCAAGGTATAGGTGATGATCCTCTTCTTCGTTCTCGCCGCCGCCACCCTGAGCGCCCTTCTCTGGTGCGGGTTTCACCTGACGCGGGACCAGGAAGACCCGCTCGCCGACCGCCTGGAAGCACTACAGAACGCCACGATGGTTTCCTCGTCCAGCCGGATCCAGCGCAAAAAAGGCAAGGGCTTCATGGGCTTTATCACCGCAATCCCCGGCGCGGATGATTGGGTGAAGGAGAATGAGAAGCGCCTGAAACAAGCGGGAGCGCGGGGCCCCCGGGCCATCGTCTATTACACAATCGCCAACGCGCTGTTTCTGTCCGTCCTCCTGGCGGGCATGCTCTATATTCAACGCAACAACACGCCGGCGCAGATGATCGGCGGCATGGCGGCCGCTTTTCTGATCGGTTATCTACTCCCGAGTTTCGTTCTTCAGAAATTCGCGAAACGTTACAAGGCCAAGCTCCAGGAAGCGCTTCCCGACACCGTCGATCTTCTCGGCATCGTGCTTGGCACAGGCCTCGCGCTCGACCAGGCCATGCTTCGCGTCAGCGAGGAAATGCAATACATCTACCCCGAACTCGCTAACGAATTCCACACTGTGGTGATGCAGGTCCGCGCCGGCCAGGAGCGGGGCAAAGCCTTCCATCAATTTGTCCGCCGCACCGGCATTGAAGACATCAAGGCGCTCTCCGCGATGATCATCCAGAGCGAACGTTTCGGCACCAGCCTGGCACAAGCCTTGAAGGTCTACGCCGACGCGCTCCGCACCCGCCGGCGGCTCCGAGCCGAAGCCGCCATCGGAAAGGCTGGCATCAAAATGCTGTTCCCCATCGTGATCTTCATTCTGCCCGTGCTCTTCGTCATCACGCTGGTGCCCGGAATGCTCAGCGTGCTCCATGATTTAGAACTGCTCCGCAACCGTTGACAGGTGTTATAACTCAGTCTTACGCAGGCTGGAGCAATTTCATGTTTCGACGCACCGTTCTCTTCGTTTTCAGCGTGGTTCTTTGCTATGCGCAGGACAGCGCGCGCATGGACCAGGTTGTCCAATCTTACGTCACCGCAAAAACGTTCATGGGCACGGTGCTTGTCGCCCGTGGAGGGGAAGTCCTGTTCAGCAAAGGGTACGGAATGGCCAACCTGGAATGGGACATCCCCAACTCCCCTTCCGTCAAATTCCGCCTGGGGTCCGTCACCAAGCAGTTCACGGCGGCATCCATCCTCCTCCTCGAAGAGCGTGGAAAATTGAAGGTGGAAGACCCGGTCAAGAAGTACATGCCCGATGCGCCCGCCGCCTGGGACAAGATCACCATCTTCCACCTGCTCACGCACACGTCCGGCATCCCGAACTTCACCAGCTTCCCCGAATACAGCCAGACAGAGCCTTTCGCAACCACCCCGGAGAAACTCGTCGCGCGCTTTCGCGATAAGCCGCTCGATTTCGAACCCGGCGGGAAAATGAATTACAGCAACTCCGGGTACGTGCTTCTTGGATTTCTGGTCGAAAAAATTAGCGGACAAAGTTATGAAGCCTTCGTCAAGGAAAACATTTTCCTTCCTCTCGGCATGAAAGATTCAGGCTATGACTCGAATTCTGAAATCATCCATCATCGCGCGGCCGGGTACGCTCCCGGTAAAAACGGCCCTGTCAATGCGGGCTTTGTTCACATGAGTATCCCGTTCTCGGCCGGGTCCCTCTATTCCACCACCGAAGATCTGTTGCGATGGGAACAGGGTCTGTTCGGCGGCAAGGCGCTCTCGGCTGAATCGCTCCGTAAGATGACCACTCCCTTTAAGAATGATTATGCCTTCGGTCTCTTCGTCCATGTGGCCGGTGGCCACAAAGTGATCGATCATGGCGGCGGAATCGAAGGCTTCAACACCCATCTGGCCTACTATCCGGAAGACAAGCTGACCGTGGCCGTACTCGGCAATCTGAACGGAGCGGCGCCCGGCGATATTGCCGGAAAGCTGGGGGCGCTTGCTCACGGCCAGCAGTTGGTGTTGACGTCCGAGCGCAAACAGATCACTCTACCCGCCGCGAAACTGGCCGGCTACGTGGGGACTTACGAACTCGCTCCGAAGACAAATATCATGATCCGGCTCGAAGCGGATCAATTAACCGCCCAGCTTTCCGGACAGCCCAAGTTTCCGCTGTTCGCGCAATCCGAAGCACTGTTCTTTCTGAAAGTGGTGGATGCCCAACTCGAATTCGGGAAAGATGAAAAAGGGGCGTATGTGGTTCTGCACCAGAACGGCCGCGATCAGAAAGCCGTCAAGACCAGTGACACGGTGGAAGAGCGGACTTCCATCTCCGTTTCGCCAAAGATTCTGGAGCGGTATGTCGGCACATATGAGCTGCGCCCAGGTTTCGATCTGGTGATCGCGCTCGAAGGCGGACAACTGATGAGCCAAGCCACCGGACAGCCCAAGTTTCCCATCTATGCCGAGTCCGAAACCAAGTTCTTCCCGAAAGCATTCGATGCGGAGATCGAGTTCACGGGCGATCACGTGGTGTTGCACCAGGGCGGCCACGACATCACCGGAAAGCGAAAGTAATTACGCGGCTTTTCGCAACCGCCGAAGGGTGACCGCCAGCGCGGCAATGCCGATCAGACCGGCCAAGGCCAATCCGCCGGGTTCAGGAACGGCGACCACGTCGATGCGTTGCGTGATGCCGCTGGTTTGGACGGGACCGGCGCCCCGGATGGACGGCTCTGAAATCGCGCTGAGCAGGGAGAAACCGCCCGCCATTCCAATCTGAAGATCATGGCCCAGATTGCGCAGGTGAATCACGGCGCCGCTGCCGCGGGAGGCCACATCCGGTCCGAAAATGCTGGCTGAGAGATTGCCGGTAAGAACGGCATCGGCTTCAATGAGCGTGATGGGGGAAGCACTGCCGGTAGCAATCCCCGGTTCGAGCAGAAGGGACCCATCCGGGAGACCGAGCCGCGCGGCGTCCGGACTGGTGAACGGGGTACTGACTGTGCCCGCGGTGTCCTGAAGCCAACCCTGCAGCAGATAACCGGCGAAATAAGACGCGCTGGAACCGGGGATGGCGGTGAGAGAGGAGGAGGCCTGCGCCCCGACGAGCTGCAATCCCACCGAGGTGGGATAGGGAGAGTTGCCCCTGTTGTTCATGGCGTAGTTCCAAACGGAGAACCGCACGAACAGGTCGGAACCCGTCTTGAAGTCGAAATTCTGTCCACCGGTCAAGTTGACGGGCTCCGCGCGCGCGGATGCCGCGGCAGCGAGAAGGACACAGAGCAGTGTTGTGGACCTGGATATCACAAGTTTCGCGTTTAGTGTAGTCATATTGGTCTTGGAAGAGATATATCTCCGTGGAGGTATATCTCGGGCGGGACGTTAAATCCTCTAAAATGGCTTAGTTACATGCGGCCATCGTCCCTCTCGGTTTTAATCCCCCTTTACAACGAAGAAGAGTTCATTCAGCCGCTATTGCGGCGCGTGTTAGATGCTCCCTATCCGGAGGGCGTCGAGTTCGAAATCATCATCGTGAACGACTGTTCCACAGATGGATCGGCGGAAGCGGCGCAAGACTTTATAGAGCAGCATGCGGAAACGCCGCAAGCGGCGGAGATCCGGTTGTTCCATCACGGGACGAACCAGGGGAAAGGCGCGGCCATCCGCACCGCGATCGGCCATGCGCGGGGCGAGTTCAGCCTGATTCAGGATGCGGATCTGGAGTACGACCCGAAGGAGTATCCGAAGCTGCTGCAGCCGCTGTTGGAAGGGAAAGCGGATGCGGTGTTCGGGTCCCGGTTCATGGCAACGGGCGAGCGGCGGGTCCTGTACTTCTGGCATTCCCTGGCGAACCGGATGCTGACGCTGGTATGCAACATAGCGGCGGACTTGAATCTGACCGATATGGAGACGTGCTACAAGGCGTTCCGGACCAGCCTGGTGAAAACGATGCCGCTCCGGAGCAACCGGTTCGGGATTGAACCGGAACTGACCATCAAGCTGGCGCGGCGGCAAGCGCGCATCTACGAGACACCCATAAGCTACCACGGCAGAACCTACGAAGAGGGGAAGAAGATCGGGCTGAAGGATGCGATCAATGCATTCTGGGTGATGTTGAAATTCCGTTTCACGAATGATTTGTATAACGATACCGGCCTGGAGATTCTGGACGCGTTGTCGTATGCGCCGAAGTTCAATCAGTGGATGGCGGATACGATCATGCCGTACCTGGGAGAGCGGGTGCTGGAGATTGGAGCCGGC
>JALYXI010000001.1 GCA_030947245.1 Acidobacteriota bacterium | reverse complement strand
GCCCAATACCCTGCAGGCGGGGACCTTGAGCGTGACTTCGGACTCCTCCGGGTCTCTGGGAACTTTTCTGGCAATCATTCCCTTCGGACAGGATATACAGATTCAGTCTCCTCCCGCTCCCGGTTCCACCTTTATGCTTACCGGTTCCCACATCGCCTCCTGGTCAGGCGGCGATCCGAACAGCATGGTGACGGTCTACCTGATTTCGCATTATGAGACTCAGATGCGCGCATCCTACTGCCGGGCGCGCGTTTCCGCAGGCAACTGTGCCTTGCCCTCATTCTCCTTCCCTTTCGTAATGGGCAACCAAATCTACACTTACGGTAGCCCGTCCCAGGAGGGAGAGCTTCTTTACCAAGTCGATCCGGATCCGCTGGCGATACCGTTTTCCGCTCCGGGTCTCAGTTTAGGCGGCCAAGCCACTTGGCGGATCCAGCATAGCTTCCAGGGTTTTGCGATTGACTACTGAAACTTCAAAATTCCTGCGATGCGCCGGTTCTTAGGAGATAATCTGTCATGATCGACGAACCACAGATCACGCGAAGCGCCTCACAGTTAACCGCCGTTATCCGCCTCACCATTCCGCGGGAGGAAATCCGGAATGTTATGGGTCCGGCTATCAATGAGCTATTGGCCGCCGTCGCCGCCCAAGGCGTTGCCGTCACCGGGCCCGTGTTCTCGCACCATTTCAGGATGGACCCGGACACCTTTGATTTCGAGGTCGGCGTACCGGTGATGGAGGCGGTTTCCCCCGCGGGGCGCGTGAAACCGGGCCAATTGCCCGCACGGACGGTGGGGCGGACGGTCTACCATGGCGCGTATGAAGGCCTCGGCGCCGCTTGGGGAGAGTTCGACGCCTGGATTGCCGCGAACAGGCACACGCCGGACCCCGATCTCTGGGAATGCTACGTCGCGGGCCCGGAATCGAATCCCGACCCGGCGCACTGGCGCACTGAACTCAACCGGCCACTGAACTCAACCAGCCACTGACGGGCGGGGCCTGATTCCGGCTCAAGCGAGTAGCCGAGCTAGCGGCCAAGCGTGAACACGGTACTCTGCGGGGCCGGTTTGGATACGGAAAGGTTGACATCGCCCTGCTTACCCGGTGGGGGTCCGGCGTCCTGCAAATCCCCTGCGATGGTCAACTCCGCGCCGCGCAGTTCCACCGGGCGTGCGGTTCCCATCCGTACCCCGCTTTCCGGCAAAACGTTTCGTTCGGAATCTTTCCACACAAATTCGAGCCATCGCGCATTGGAAAAAACCGCACGCGCTTTCTGCGTTTCCATGACAGTGAGAGCGCCTTCGGAGTACGTAGTGCTCCCATCGCGCGGGATCACAAGGAAGCGTACTTCCGTTTCACTCGCCGCCACTCCGGATAGTTTCAGGATGGCTGGACGGAGGCCCGAAACTGTGTGACCCGGGAACACGCGCATTGTGACGTCACGCTCACTCGACCCCGCAACGACAACGTCTTTGCGCGCCGGCGAGAATTCCAGGCCGTCCCCGGAGGCTTCGAGAGTGAACGTGCGGATCTCGGCTGCGTTGTTGCGCACGGTGACGTTTACTTCGCGCCCGTTCTTCTGATCGATGGGCACCAGCGCCGGTACAAACGGAAGCTCGGCGGCTGACCCAAAGTGTTGCTGGATCGCTTCGCGGACGCGCACGGACGCGGGGCGAAGCAGTTGCAAACGCGTGTGGCCTATCTGAACGCCATCCGCTTCAAGCGCGAGTTCCACGTGATCTCCGTGTAGTGCGGTGGGCGGAACGGTTACGTCGTACTCAACTTCGAGCGGTGATTTCGGGATGGCCGCGGCGTTCAGGAATGCCGGCGCGCGCAGCCGCGACCGCACGGCGATGTCTTCGGAAGAATAGGTTGTGGAGATGCGGTTGTGCTGCCCGATCAGCAACACCTTCGTGTCGCCAAAGAAGGCCGCGCTATCCGGAGCCGCGAGCGCAAGACCGATTCGTACGCGCCGGGCCGGGCCTTTGCCGGCGGGAATGGGAAGCCGGGCGCGGCCCGTTGCCGCATCCCAATCGAAAGCGCGGGGTTTGCCGCCGGCCAGCAAAGGTCCGCTGGGCTCTTTGGCCAGATGCAGCACTATTTCGCCCTCCGCCGGCGCAGCGAATTCGAGCGACAAGATACCGTTTTCGTATTCCACCTGCGTCAATTCCGCAGTAGCATAGACGATTGTTTCCTCATTACCGAGGGCGTCGCAGTTCCGGCATAACCCGCTCTTCGCAAGCGGAATGTTGACCGGCAGCCAGAGCGCATCGCCCGCGGGCACGGTAAGTTCCGGCAGCGCAATCGAGTGTTTCGCCGGCGGATAAAACACGCGCAGCTCTCCTCGATACGGGAGCTTTCCCCGGTTTACGACGCTTACGGCGGAAGGGGCCATGGTGCCGGCTGAAACAAGCTGGCGCGCCGAAACGGAGTGAGGCAACTGGCCCAGGACGGGCCGCACGGGCTGCTCCACGCCCAATTGCCCCATCATAGGCGCCCAACAGTTCAGCAATTGCGTTTCCCGCCGC
>JALYXI010000480.1 GCA_030947245.1 Acidobacteriota bacterium | reverse complement strand
GAGCATGCGTGCCACCTGCCCTTTGAGGATCTCGGGGTCCTGTAACCGGCCTGCTTCCGCCAGAGCAAGCAGCAAACCGTCCGGCGTGCTGCCCCAGAGGAAATACGACAACCGGGTAGCGAGTGCGTAGTCATCCAGCAAGCGAGGCTGCGTGCCCGGGTTCGGAGTCTCGGTCCGGAAAAGAAATTGCGGCGAAATCAGCACGCCCTTCAGCGCAAAAAGAATGGAATCGTCGAACGATTGCTTGCTCTTCTGGGCTGAATCGAATAGCGCGAGGTAAATTTGCGGATCGCCTTCTTCGAGCGGTCTCCGGAACGCCCGCGGCAGGAACTGTTCCAGAATTTGCCGCGCCGCTTGATGCGGGGAAACACCCGGGCCTGGCGTTACGGTCAGGAATTTCGCACGCGCGCGCGGGTCCTTTGCCGCAAAGTCGAGCGCTGTTTTCGCCGCTTCCAGATATTTTTCAGCATGAACGGGTGAAAGGAACAGCGTCTCCGCCGCGTTATCAAATCCCTCACCCCCGGCTCCATCGGCCGGAAGCATTTTGCCAACATCCAGGTGAACATTTAGCAAGTCGCGGATCGTTGCGGAATATTCGGTGCGGTTCAAGCGCCTGACAGGCGCGGGTCCGGGTGAAATGCCCTCGGCGCAGGCCTCAGCTTTCAAAGCGCCATGCACCCACGCGGTAAATTCTTCTCTCTTCGCCGTTTCAGGCGACGGCGCGCCCTTCGGAGGCATCTCCGATTCTTTCACCCGCGTCAGTATCCGGTTCCACTTGCCTCCGTCGTCGCGCAGGCTTTCCGCCTTGCCGAATTGAGCCAGATTCAATCCCGCTACCGAAGACTTACCCTGGTGGCAAGCCGCGCAGTACGTCTGCAAGAAGTGCTGAGCGTCATTGAACGAATAGCTTGGATCCGCGGATTGGGCTACACCACTGAACAAACAGAAGAGGCCAGTGGCTGAAATCCTCATTGATGTTATTATCTCCGATTATGGCGTCTGCTGCGCGGCTGGCCGCGGCCGGATTTCTGTTCTGCCTGACGTTCTGCCTGACTATGTCCGCAGCCGATGCTACCGGCATTTGGATGGGGCAAATCGCCGGACGCAACAATGAAATGCAGTATATCTCGTTTGAATTCAAACCTGGAAAAGATTCACCTACCGGCGTGATGTTCGGTGATGAATTCGACGTGCCGGTCCAGGAGTTAAAGCTTTCCGGCGACCGCATCAGCTTCTTCGTCACAACTACCAATTACTACGATGGCCGCCGGACCAAGTTTGTCTTCAGCGGAACGGTAACCGGCCCGCGGATGGAGCTAACGCGGGAGCGCGCAGCAGGCGACGTGGACGTAAACCCCGCCAAGCGCCAGGATGCAAAACAAACTTTTACTTTGATAAAGCTAAGCTAGAGTTTTAAGTTAGAGAACCGTTTAGAAACCCTCTGGATCTTGCAAGGATGAGGTCTGCGTTAGCAGTCCATATGAATGGTTTGGGGGCAAGCCACAGAATCGGCTTTGTTTTCAAGTTGCTTTCGATCAGCCGAATTGCAGTCTTACACCCGCGCCCGGGTCCAGCCGATATGCAGAGCGTGGTAACCCAGGTACAAGAAGCAGCCACCCGCCAGGGCGAGAGGATAATTGGTCCATGCGGAGCCTAATCGAGGCGTAAGAGCCATCCCGGCAAACGCGCCTACTAAGGTTGCGGATTCGGCCGCGCCGGCCCACACGATCGCTCGCGGTCGGGAAGAGGTGGACGATTTCAGAATGGCGCCTAAGGCAATGCCTTCAGGCAGCTTGTGAACCAGAACGGCAGCCGGAAAGGCCAGCCGCACGCCCGTGGACGCTGCGGGCCCGACGCTCGCCAAACCCCAGCCATCCAGGAACGCATGGGCGGCAGCCGCGCAGGCCAGCGGAATGGTGAAACCGTGGAGGGCTGATTCGCAGTCCTTATGATTGTGGCCGTGAGAACAGCCGGGGCACACCGTTCCGGTGTAGCGGTCGAACACCAAAAGGATGCAGTAGCCAGCGGCGAAAACCGGCACGCCCCGAAGCCAGCCAATTTCCTCGGCGAGTTCAGGGAGTAAGCCGAACAAAGAGACGCCCAGCAGAAGTACGCCGCTAAGCAGGATTATATAACGAGTGACTCGCGGGACTTTGCTCAAATACAAGCCGGGCACTACGCCGGCCAGGGCCACAGTAAACGCGAGGAGGGGAAGGCCCACTCACTTATGCTACAGTTTTTAATGGAATTACGCCTCCGTAACCTCCAAACAGCTTCTTATGATCAAAGTTGAAGGGCTATCCAAGCGATACGCGCGCAATCTCGCAGTGGACAATATTTCATTTGAGGTGGGCAAGGGCGAAATTGTAGGATTCCTGGGTCCGAATGGCGCCGGGAAAACCACTACGATGCGGATTCTGACCTGCTTTCTGCCACCCACTTCCGGCAGGGCTTCGGTCGCGGGATTCGACACGCTGGAACAGCCGATGGAAGTGAAAAAGCGCATCGGCTATCTGCCGGAATCGCCTCCGCTTTACCCGGAAATGGACGTCCGCGAGTATCTGTCCTTTGTCGGGAAGCTGAAGGGCATCCCCGGCAAAGACGTACCGCGGCGCGTGGATGAGGTGATGGACCGGTGTGCGGTGGCCGATATGAAAGACCGGCTCATCGGCAGACTGTCAAAAGGCTACCGCCAGCGGGTAGGCTTAGCGCAGGCGATTCTGCACAACCCGGAAGTGCTCATTTTAGACGAGCCGACCAGCGGCCTAGATCCGAAACAGATTATCGAAACAAGAGAACTCATAGCGAGCCTTGCGGGCGACCACACCATTATTCTGAGCACGCATATTCTGTCGGAGATTGAGCACTCCTGCGATAAGGTGATCATCATCAGCCGCGGCAAAGTGGTGGCCACCGATACTGTAAAGAATCTGAACAGCCGCATGCAGGGTGCCGAAGCTGTGATTGTGGAAGTGGGGACAACGGCGCCGGCCACTGAAATTCGCCAGATGTTCGAACAGATGCCGGGCGTCAGCCGGGTGGTGCTGCGCGCATCCCAGGAAAACCGGCATAGTTTCGAAATTGAAGGCCTAAAAGACGCCGCGGTGCGTAGTCAATTGGCGCGCGCCGTGGTGCATGCGGGTTGGGATCTTACTGAATTGAGGCCGCAAGGTTTCAGCCTGGAAGACATCTTCCTAGAACTGACCGCGTCGGAGAAAAAGAGCACGGAGTCTGTTTCGGTCCAATGAAAAACATCTTAATCATCTGTGGCAAGGAAGTGAAAAGTTACTTCGCTTCGCCGATTGCGTATCTGTTACTAACAATTTTTGCGGTCCTGTTCGGCTATTTCCTCTACATCTATACCCAGGCTTTCGTGGTGCGCGGCATGGAAATGCAGATGCAAGGCGGCGCACAGCCCATGAACGTGAATGAGTTCGCCATTGTGCCGGTACTAAACACGTCCAGCGTCATTCTTCTGTTCCTGATTCCGATGATCTCCATGCGCCTGTTCGCGGAGGAAAAGCGGCAGGGCACCATGGAACTGCTGATGACCTCACCCGTTCACGATTACGAAATTGTGCTTGGCAAGTGGCTGGGCGCCATGGTGATGTATGCGGCGCTGCTCGGCATTTCGCTGCTCGGCATCGCCCTGCTCTACAACTACGGCACGCCGGATTGGAAGCCGCTTTGCGCCGCGTACCTGGGAATGCTGCTGCAGGGCGGATGCCTTCTCGCCATCGGCACATTTATCTCGACAACGACGCGGAATCAGATCATCGCCGCGGGCGCAACCTTCGCGATCTGCCTCCTTTTGTGGGTTCTCGAATCGGTCAGCTCGTTTCAGCAAGCTGCCTGGGCGAAAGTGATCGCGTATGGTTCGGTGCTCAGCCACCTGGAGCCGTTTCTCCGGGGCGTGATTGACTCCAAAGACGTCATTTTTTATCTGACGATGATATTCTTCGGACTATTTTTAACGACGCGATCGCTGGAATCTTTGCGGTGGAGGAGCTAGAGCGCCATGGCCGCCAATGAGTTCTTGAAAGCACGCCAAACGCGCTATGGCGCGTACCTGACCGTTTATGTTCTTGTCATCCTCGCGATTTTGGGCGCGATCAATTACCTCGCAAACGCGCACAATAAATCGTTCGATGCGACTGCGAATAAGCGCTACACACTATCCGACCAGACCAAAAAAGTGGTTGGAAATCTGAAAAACGATGTCGACATCACTTACTTCGCCAAGACCAGTGAGTTCGGCCGCGGCCGCGACCTGCTGGACCGCTACCAGAACCTCTCGAACAAGCTGCACGTAAAGTACGTCGACCCGGCAAAGCAGCCGGATGTGGCCCGTGCCGCGGGGGTCCGGACGTACGGCACGATTGTGGTCGCGAACGGGCCACGCACTCAGGAAGCGAAGTCGTTGAGCGAGGAAGAAATCACGGGCGCGCTGATTCGTGCGCTGAAAACCGGGGAACGCCTGGCCTGTTTTGTCACCGGGTCGGGGGAAGCCGCAATCGATGACCAGGACCGTTCCGGCCTGTCCGGGTTCAAAACCGCGCTCGAGAAAACCACCTTTAAGACACAGACCGTTTTGCTGTTGGAAAAGCCGGAAGTACCGGCCGCCTGTTCCGTGTTAGTCATTGCCGGGCCGAAGCGCGACTATATTCCACCGGCAGTGGACGCTGTGAAGAAGTACTTGGACGGGGGCGGCCACGGCCTGTTTATGATCGATCCCGCCATCGATTTCGGCAAAGGCGACGCCAACACTGGCAGCCCAGCGTTGGTGGCGCTGTTGTCCGGCTACAACATTACGCTGAATAACGATCTGGTGGTCGATGCCAGCGGCGTGGGCCAATTCTTCGGTTTCAACGAGGCCTCGCCTGTGGTGACGCAGTATGAATCGCACCCCATCGTTTCCGGCATGATGGGAAGCGCCTGCGTATTCCCCCTTACGCGCAGCATGGATGTAAAGGCTGGCGCTGAAAAACTGTTTCAGACCAGTGCCAACAGTTTTGCCACTACGAATCTGAAGCCGCCCATCAAGATCGATCCGGCCAAGGACAAGAAGGGGCCGTTCACGCTGGGCGCCGCAGCCACTTTGGCGAACAAAGGCCGCATTGTAACCGTGGGCAGCTCAAGCATCGCGAAGAACGAAGTCTTCGGAATCAGCCAGATCGGCAATCGCGACCTGGTGCTGAACATGATGAACTGGCTGACTGCCGATGAGGATCTCATCTCGATCCGGCCGAAGGACCCGGAGGACCGGCGTATTTCCATGACCGGCAGGCAGATGAGCATGTTGTTCTTCCTGCTGGTGCTTGTGATTCCGCTGGCTGTCATTTTGACCGGCACATCGGTGTACTTCCGCAGGAGATAGCGCAATGAAGAACAAAGGTCTTCTAGTCGCCGTCGCGGTACTGGCGGGGTTGGGCGGGGCTGTGTACTGGTCGGAAAAAACTAAAATCGCGGATGAAAAGAAGCCGCCTTCCGGTGATGCCCCGCCCAAGATTCTAACCATCCCGGAAGATCAGATCCAAGGCATTCGCCTCGAAAAGCGCGGAGCGGAGCCGACTGTGCTTTCACGCGCTTCGGGCAAGTGGGAAATGACCGGGCCCAAGCCGCTGGCCGCCGATCAGGACGCGGTGAACGGTGTCGTTCAAAACTTGACGAATCTTGGTTCGGACCGGCTGATTGATGAAAAAGCGGCGAAATTGCAGACCTACGGCTTAGCCACGCCATCCGAAGAGGTCGTAATCACGCGCAAGGATGGAAAGAAAGATACGCTTCTGCTGGGCGATGACGAGCCCACAGGGGCGGGGACCTATGCAAAGCTCGCGAACGATCCGCGCGTGTTTACGGTCGCGACGTTTGTGAAAACCGGGATTGATAAGAGCCCGAAAGACCTGCGCGACAAGCGCCTGCTGACATTTAACTCCGATAAACTCTCCCGCGTGGCGGTCACCGCAAAGGGTGGAACGTTCGAGTTCGGCAAAAACGGCCAGGGAGAATGGCAGTTGCTGAAACCGGCGCCTATGCGCGCCGATGGCCCCCAGGTCGACGAACTGGTTCGCAAGCTGAAAGACGCCAAGATGGATGTCAATCTTTCGGACGAAGAAGCCAAAAAAGCGGCTGCGTCTTACGTAAGTGGCACGAAGGTAGCGACCGCAACCACTACCGACGCGAGCGGCACGGAGACTCTCGATGTCCGGAAGGGCAAGGACAACAACTATTACGCGAAAAGCTCGGTCGTGGAGGGCATCTATAAAATCCCGAACGAACTGGCCGAAGGGCTGAACAAAACGGCGGACGATTTCCGCAATAAGAAGCTGTTCGATTTCGGATTCTCAGATCCGAACCAGGTTTCCATCGGTTCCAGCGTGTTTCAGAAGGCCGGAGAAAAATGGATGGCGGGCAACGGCCAGGTAGATTCCGGCAGCGTGCAAAATCTGATCGACAAGCTCCGGGACTTGACCGCGACGGGCTTCGCAACCGGCCCTAAGGGTGATCCGTTTCTCACGATGAGCGTGACTTCGAACGACAACAAGCGCGTGGAGCGCGTCACGATCACCAAACTGGGCGATCAGTATTTCGCCACCCGCGAAGGCGAGCCGAGCGTGTATCAGTTGGACGCAAAAGCGGTGGAAGACGTCCAGAAGGCTGCAGCGGCTGTGAAGCCGTTCGCGCCGCCAAAGGCAGCGGCCAAGAAGTGAGCGCGCTGCTGACGGATCTGTACGAACTGACCATGTCGGCCGGCTACTTCGCGGCAGGCAAGGTAGAACAATGCGGCACGTTTGAGCTTTCCGTCCGCCGGCTTCCCAGACATCGTAACTATGTTTTGGCAGCCGGGCTTGCGCAGGCTGTGGAATATCTGCTGAACCTCCATTTCGAGCCGGAGGAGATTGAATACCTTCGCGGTCTGCCCCAGTTGGCGAACGCGCCGCCCGGTTTCTTCGAGTACCTCCGTCAGTTCCGCTTCACCGGTGACTTGTTCGCGGTGCCGGAAGGGACGCCGCTGTTCGCCGGTGAGCCGATGCTGACGCTTCGGGCTCCGCTGATTGAAGCGCAGATCCCAGAAACGTATTTGCTCTCCACTTTGACCTTTCAGTCGCTGATTGCGACAAAAGCAGCACGAATGACGGAGGCGGGCGGGGGCCGCGAGATCGTGGAATTTGGGACTCGCCGCGCCCATACTCCGGAAGCCGGTGTGCTGGGTGCGCGGGCGGCGTTCATTGGCGGTTGCTCCGGAACCAGCAACACCTTGGCCGGGTACCGGTTCGGCATCCCTGTGCTGGGCACGGCCGGACATGCCTGGGTGATGTCGTTTGCCAGTGAAGCCGAAGCTTTCAGCCGCATGCAGCAGCTTATGGGTGAAAGAACCGTCCATCTGATCGACACGTACGACACTCTTGAGGGAGCACGCAAGGCCATCGCCGTGGGCGGGCCATTCTGGGGCGTGCGCCTCGATAGCGGCGACTTCCTGGGGCTCTCCCGGCAAGTCCGTGGCATGCTGGACCAGGCAGGTTTTCCGGACGCTAAGATTATGGCTTCGGGCGATCTGGACGAAATGAAGATCCGCGGCCTGGTTCGTCAAGATGCGCCCATCGATTCATTCGGCGTAGGCACGGAACTGGCAACATCCGGGGATGCGCCATCGATGGGCGCTATCTATAAGATGGTTGAAATCGAAGGAGACGGTCAGAAGCGCTTCACGGCCAAGCACAGCCAAGACAAAAACTCGCTTCCCGGCGCCAAGCAGATTTTCCGGTACGCCGATCATGATCTTTTGGCCCGTTCGGGTGAGTGCTCGGGCGGCGCGCAGGCGCTTCAACAGCCGGTGATTCTTAGGGGCGCCTTGGTTCAAGCGCTTCCCAACATTGCTGCCGCGCGGCAGCGGGCCGGGAAGATGCTGGCGGAACTTCCCGATTCAGTGCGCGGCGTGGATCCCGACACCAGTTTTGAGGTCCACCATAGCGAGGAGTTGAAAAAGCTGATCAGGAGCACGCGCGCGTGACACCGGTCTTCTTCGATATCGATACTCAGAACGATTTTGTACTTCCCGCCGGGTCGTTGTATGCGCCGGGTGCGGAACGGATCATTCCGGCCATCGCGGCGCTGAACCGGTATGCTGCCGATCACGGCATTCCACTCATCTCGACTATGTGTTCACACGCTGAAAACGATCCGGAATTTCGGGATTGGCCAGCGCACTGCGTTCGGGACACTGCCGGTCAGCGAAAGCCCGCGGCGACGTTAGTCCCAGGACAAACCATCTTGGAAAAACAGGACTTGGATATATTTCGCAGCCCCAAGCTTCAGCCACTTCTCAATCAATTCGATGCTTCGGAATATATTGTGTACGGCGTGGTGACAGAAGTCTGCGTGAAGTTCGCGGCGGAAGGACTACTCAACTTGCGGAAGCCCGTGACGGTGGTGACCGATGCGGTACAAGCATTAGAACAGGCCGCGGCGGACATGTTCCTGGAAAGGTTCTGCAGAGCTGGAGGGCGATTGACTACTGCGGCCGCGATCACGCATGGAGGCTTCCTCCGTCCATCTTCACTTTAAAGATCAGCACCGCGGCCAGCACCAGCGTGATGCCAACCGCGGCAGCGATGTTGGGAAGAGGGTCCGGCGGTGCGGGCGGCACATAGCGGACCCCGCCTTCGCCGGTTTGCGCCGGTTCGGGTATATAGCGGCCGTGATCGGGAATGGGGAAGTTCGCCGCGAAATCCGAAAGCTGACCCGCGACTTGGGGACCTGCCATCGGGTTCCCATGGCCGCATCCGATGACTGACGGTTTCAGCTCCGCCAGCTCCCGGACTGATTTGTGGGCCGCTTTCCAATCGAAGGTGAAGGGGGCGGGCGGACGAGAAAGCTGTTTTGTCTGAAGCACCAGCGCAACCAGCGAATCGACATCCACTGTGGTGAACGCGTCTCCGGCGAGCAGAATCCGGTTGGCCTCGTTATAGAGACAGATGTGTCCGGGTGCGTGTCCCGGCGTAAACATCCATCGCCATTCCGGATGGCCCGGAACTTCGCCATTATCCGGCAGCTCGCGCAGATGCGGTTCGAGATTGATGGAGTGTGTAGGGAAGAACCGGCTCAGAAAGGCCATGGCTCCGCCGACCGTCGGGTCCTTGGGTGGATAGGCGGAGCGGCCCGTCAAATAGGGCGTCTCTAAATGATGTACGTAGATGGGAACACCCCATTTTTCGGCGAGTTCCTTCGCATTCCCCGCATGGTCAAAATGTCCGTGGGTCAGCAGAATGAAGGAGGGCTTGGAGGTTTTTCCGTAACGTTTTTCGGCTTCTTCCTGTAATGCTTTGCTTTTGCCGGGCGTGCCGCAATCCACTAAGAACCATTCCGAACCTGGTTCGCCCACGAAATAGGCATTCGCTATGGTGATGGGCATCCGCACGACTCCTGGTGCGATTTGGGTTGCGCTCATGTCCCTCTCCGATGCAGGAGAAGGGCCAACCTCCTATGGCAACCTAACCAGGAGCGGCATTTTCAATGGGCTTCCGTATTGATCCACAGGGTTCAGCGGAGCGGCTACTCCCATAGGCGTGATGCGCATCTCTTTGCCGTCAATTTCTACAATCAGAAAATGCAGTTCGGGCGACCAGCCCTCGATGCGGGCGGCCTGCATTTTATGGCGCACATCGCCGTGGCGAAGTTCACCGCCTGCACCGCTGATCACGAAGCGAATGCCGCTTGTATTTTGGTTCTGCTCGCTGAACTGAAAGTTGTGTTCATGACCGCTGAATACTACCTTCACGCCGGCCTGCTGGAAGACAGGAAGGAAATGTTGAAGTTGTTTGTAACTGGAGGGGTGGAAAGGGCCGGCATTGAAGACGGGATGGTGCCAGTACGGAATTTTCCACGGAACTTTGGAAGCGGCGATAGTCTTCCTTGTCCAGGCAAACTCTTCGCCGTCTTCTGTGTAAACGGGCCGGGGCCGGCCGAATTCGGTGTTTGTTGTGCTGTCGAAAGAGAAGAATTCAGCTAGATCGGCAAACTGAAATTTGTACCAGCGAGCCGGCGTATTTCCCGGGTAGTAGAAATTATCCAGATAAGCGTTCAGATCGCCCCGGTTTTCCGTACCGTTGCCGTCGTGATTCCCCGGAGAAGGATAAAAGGGAACCTCACGGAGAATGCTCTGATAGGGTTTGAAAAATTTGGTGTCCCAATCGGCGTCATCATTACCCGAATGAAGCGCTTTGAACCCGAGGTTTAGATCCGCGTAGATATTGTCGCCCGTAGTGATGACGAACCGGACAGGGTCCTTCGAAGCGGCGCGTTTCTTATATTCACGTTCCATCGCCCGGGAAATCTGGAACTGGGCCTCCGTACCGGTTCCATAGTCGCCCAGGACGAAGAAGCAGAGCGCGGTGGCGTGCTGGGGCCAGGTGTGCACGCGGCCTTCGCCGATCTTCTTGCCGTCGACAGCGACTTCGTAGTGGTAGTCATGATCCGGCTCAAGCCCGTCCGCAACAGCCCAGTTCCGGCTGGAATCGATCTTCCGATCCCCCACGGTCAGGACGGCTTTGCCGAGCGGACCGGAGGAACGTCCGATGGTATTCGGTCCTTTCGTGCTGCCCCAGGCTATGAGAACGCTGGTCGCATCCAGGTTGCCGACATACGTGTAGACGGCCTCCGCGAATGCCGGAAAAACGATCAAGAGCAGGAATATCAGAAGTTTGGGGCGCACTATCGTCATTGTTACGCCGAAATGTTTACGCCGAAATGTCACGCCGAGAGAACTTGCGTCGTGAGCCGCCAGCTTGTGTGGCTGGCCCCAGTGTGCCGGCGCTCGGTTTGGAGTTCTTCTACTTACACCTAAGTGGAATTAATTCAACTACTTAGGATTTACATTTTTGCGTGGACTGACATTCCCAGTGGTATACTTGTCAGATGATCTTCTGACCTGCTCCTGCTGTAAAACTCCGTTTCGAAAACCGGTTCAGCCGGTTCAAAATCTGAAGTTTTCAAGGACTCGAAAGTTGAAAAAATATCTACAGCAAGGCCTGATTATGATGGCCGGAATCGCAAGTTTGCCAGTTGCTGTCTCCCACGCGAACGCCCAACTGCCCAAACCGGAATGCAATCAGAATGACCCTCGCTTTGTTTCTTTGCGGCACTTTTTCCATAATGCAAAAAGTCCGATGGAGCGCCTGACGGCTGTGTTCATCCAGGAAGCGGATGCGCACCATTTAGATTGGCGTTTGCTGCCTGGCCTGTCTATGGTGGAATCCGGCTGCGGCCGATCCTACCGGGGCAACAATATCTTCGGGTGGAATAACGGAAACAGTTCGTTCGGATCCATTCGCGAGGGAATCCATTTCGTGGCCGACCGGCTTGCCAACGCTCGCAGTTATCGGGGCAAGAGTGTTGGGGGTAAGCTGGCCGCTTACAATCCGAATGAGGGCTATAGCCGAAGTGTCCAGTCCGTAATGCAGCGAATATCCGCGATTGAAGGTCTGTGATCCGTTCATATCGACAGTTTAGCTTTATGGTGTTAGAATTCACACCAAGAGTGTGATATGAAAAAGTTCAACGGTTCTTATATTCTTGCAGTTATCGTCACTGTTCTGTTAACAGCAGTGGCGGCGGATGCCCAGCAATTGTCTGGGCCACTCCGATTTATTCCGGTGTCTCCGTGCCGTGTAGCGGATACTCGTAATGCCGCGGGCCCGTTTGGCGGACCAGCTATACCAGGTCAGACAACACGCGATTTCACTGTTCCGAGCAGCCCGTGCGGGATTCCAGCCAGCGCACAGGCTTATTCTTTGAACATAGGCGTGGTTCCGCAGGCGGTCCTGGGATATCTGACAGTCTGGCCCGCAGGGCAGCCGAAACCGCCTGTTTCCACGATCAACTCGGACGGACCTACGAAATCGACCGGGGCGATTGTGCCCGCCGGCGGTGCAGGGGCGATCAGCGTCTTTGCGACGAACACGACGCACGTGGTGCTGGATATCAACGGCTACTTCGTTCCTTCCAGTAATCCGAGCGCACTAGCGTTTTACTCGGTTACGCCTTGCCGGATCATCGACACGCGACGTGCTAACGGCCCTCTCGGCGGACCCTTCATCCCGGGCGGGACCTCGCGTACCATTCCGGTCCTTTCCAGCTCTTGCAGCATACCGTCAGCGGCGATTGCATATTCGGTTAGTTTTGCGGCAGTACCGCACGGACAGCTTGGGTTCCTGACCGCATGGGCGACTGGTGGGGCGAGACCGCTAGTTGCGTCGCTGAATGCTTCGACGGGAGTCACGACTGCGAACGCGGCCATTGTCCCGGCAGGAACGGGGGGCTCGTTCGATGTGTTCCCATCGAACGATACCGATCTGGTAGTGGATATTAACGGCTACTTCGCGCCTTTTGGGGCGGGCGGCCTGTCCCTTTATACGGTGCAACCCTGCCGCGTGTTGGATACGCGAAACCCGCCCGGTTCGCCTTCCTTTAGCGGAACGCGCAACATAGACGTGGGTACGAGTTCTTGCGGCGCGGCGAGCGGCGGCGCGGCCAGCAGCGCAGTAGCGTTCGTACTCAACGCGACTGTAGTACCGCCCGCTTCTCTGGGGTATCTCACCCTGTGGTCTCCCAACACGGCGCAACCGTTGGCATCCTCGGTAAACGCGGTGGACGGCAAGATTAGTGGAAATTTAGCAATCGTGCCTACGAGTAACTCCTGCTCGTTCTTGTGTAATCCCGGTTCGATTAACGCATATGCGTCGCAGTCGACGCACTTGGTGCTGGATTTGTTCGGATATTTCGCGCCGTAACCGCGAAGATCTTTGCGGCTGCCGAGGATCAAATCCGTATCCGCGGTCTATAGAGTCGGGTTTAGTGCTTAGACCCGGCTCTTGTCGTCCACGCACGGCACAATCACGATCCGCGGATTCCGCCGCGCCGGGGAATGACGCCGGGGAATGATATGCTGAGCACTTCGCGGCTGCTATGTTTCTTTGCCATGAATGACGGGCTCACGCGCGGATTCAAAGCGGCGCGAGACTAATATTGGTACGAGGGTGCCTTGTGCGAAGCGCTTTTTTATTTTGTCTGGTGATCGGGGCGGTACCCGGCTTTGCGGAAACGGTTGACTTCGTTTCCATCATCCATCCCTTGCTCGCGAAACGCTGCGTCGGCTGCCATGGCGGAGACAACCCTCAAGGCGGTCTTTCGCTCACCAGCCGCAACCTGATGTTGAAAGGCGGAGCCACCGGGCCAGCTGCGGTACCGGGCCGGAGCGCCGAAAGCCTGATGATGAAACGCATTACGGGAAAGAGCGCGCCAATGATGCCTATGGGCGGCCCGAAATTGACTGAGCGGGAAGTGAAAGCGTTGTCAGATTGGATCGACCAGAATGCGCCTTGGACAGACACGGAAGCTAAGGCGTCTACCGGTTGGAACGCACCGCTCGCGCCGCGCCGCCCGCCTGTCCCGGAGTCTAAGTATGAAAATGCCATTGATCGATTTCTCGACGTTTACAATCTTGAACACCACCTCGCGTTTTCAGAGCCGGTAGGTGATGGGCCGTTTGCCCGGCGTGCGTATCTTGATATCTGGGGCGTCGTTCCGTCATCCGCCCAGGTCTTAGCCTTCATTCAGGACAGCAGTTCGAATAAGCGAACCCGGCTGATCGATAACCTGCTTAAGAACTCGGAACTATACTCCGGAAATTGGATTAGTTTCTGGAACGACTTACTGCGCAATGATCAAGGCGTGAACTACGCCGGAACACGCCAGAGCATTACCCCCTGGCTGCAATCCGCGCTTACCGAAAATCTTCCCTATGATCGAATGGTGGCGGAACTGATTAACCCCGTGAAGCCTAAAGACCCTCAAGGCTTCCTGCTCGGAGTGAATTGGCGTGGCGCGGTAAACGCCAGTCAGACGCCTTCCATGCAGGCTTCGCAGAACACCGCCCAGGTCTTCTTGGGCGTGAATCTGAAATGCGCCTCGTGCCATGACAGTTTTATCAACCGGTATAAGCTCAAACAGTCTTATGGCATGGCGGCTCTATTTTCAGACGAGAGCAAGCTTGAGCTGGTTCGCTGTGATGTAAAAACAGGCAAATTCACCGGGCCGGAATTTTTGTTTCCCCAGATTGGCGCGATTCCCCAAAACGGGAGTCCCGGCGAGCGCCGGGCAGCGGCCGCGAAACTGTTTACGTCGCCCGAAAACGGTCGCCTTGCCCGGACCATGGTGAACCGGATTTGGGGGCGGCTCTTCGACTATGGTTTAGTCGAGCCCGTAGACGAGATGGACAACCAGCCATGGAATGCCGATCTGCTGGATTGGCTGGCGGCTGACTTCGCGGATCATGGGTACGATCTGAAGCACCTGCTACGGCAAGTGATGACGTCGCGGGCGTATCAGCTTCCTTCTGTCCCAGGCCAGGATGAGAAAGGGAAAGAGTATACGTTCCGAGGCCCCCGCCCCCGCCGTCTCATGGCCGAACAATTCACAGACATGATTTCCGCTCTTACGGGAGAGTGGCGGGTACTGCAAACCGACCGGGGCGCCGCATTTGTTCGTGAATGGCAGGTGAAGTCAACCCCGCTTTCCCGCGCGCTGGGCCGCCCGATCCGCGACCAGGTTTTCACAACGCGAAATCCCGATGCCACCACCCTTCAAGCCTTGGAGCTCGTCAACGGTGAAACTCTGGGTGCGCTCTTGAGGCGTGGTTCTCTCCATCTGCTGGGTAAACTTCCCGTTCCGCCGTCTCCGCTTTACGACAGCAAAACTCTTACCAAGGGAAGTAAGCATCTGGACGTAGATCTTACCGGAGTGAATAAGCTTTGGTTCCTGATCACCGATGTGAATTCGTATGATCCTGCACGGACGTTTGCAGGCTGGGCTGATATCGAGCTAACCGGCCCGGGGGGCGCGAAAAAGTTGGGGGAACTGGTATCGCTTATTAAAGTCGAGCGGAGACCCATGACGGCGCAGAACAAAACATTCGACCGTGCACTGGTTCCGAGCCTACCGTCAACTCTCGTGTACGACATCGGCGGGCTTGGCTTCACTAGAATGCACGGAACCGTGGCTGTCGACGAAGCTTCCGTTCGGAACGATGTGAGCCCCGCGGTGCGATTTTTTGTTTTCGCGGCCGAGCCCGACCGGCGCCAACTGGTAGCAGTCACAGGCGAGCCTCCCCTTCCTGAAATTCGTCCGGCAACCGACCCGAAGACTCTGATTGGAAATCTGTTCTACCAGGCTCTTTGCCGGTCTCCGACAGCGGAGGAAATGCGGATTGCTCAGGATACGCTGATGTCCGGGGGAAAGCTCTCCGCTGCCGGACTGGAAGATGTACTCTGGAGC
>JALYXI010000470.1 GCA_030947245.1 Acidobacteriota bacterium | reverse complement strand
GTCCATACCGGATCGTAAAGTTGAGCGCGGGGCAGGAGATTTCCTGCCATGCTCTGCTGCTGGCGATGGGGGTGCAGTGGAGGAAACTGGACGTTCCGGGGGTGGACCGGTTGCAAGGGGCGGGGGTGTACTACGGCGCGGGGACGACGGAGGCGATGTCCTGCCGCGACGAGGATGTTTATGTGGTGGGAGGGGCGAATTCGGCGGGGCAGGGGGCGATGTATTTTGCAAAGTTTGCGCGGCGGGTGGTGATGTTGGTGCGCGGGAAATCGCTTGCGGCGACTATGTCGCAGTACCTGATCGATCAGATTGAGAAGACGGAGAACATCCGCGTGGAGTTCAATTCGAGCGTGGTGGAAGCCCACGGAGCAGAACGGCTGGAGAGCATTTCGGTGTATTGCTCTTCGAGTGGCTTGACGAGCGAAATGCCGGCTTCCAGCCTCTTCATCTTTATCGGCGCGATGCCGAATACGCAGTGGCTGGAGGGCGTGGTGGAGCGGGATGAAAAGGGGTTCATTCTAACGGGGGCGGATCTGAAACGGAACGGAAAACTACCTAAAGGATGGACGCTGGACCGCGACCCGGGACTGCTGGAGACCAGCGTTCCGGGAATCTTTGCGGTGGGCGATGTGCGGAAGGGTTCCGTGAAGCGGGTGGCATCCGGGGTGGGAGAAGGCGCGATTGCGATTCAGTTCGTGCATCAGTATTTGGGGAACGTATGATCACGGCGGAGGACCTGAAGCGGATCGAGATTTTTGCCGACCTTCCGGAAAAGGATCTGCAATGGCTGGCGGGCGAAGGCGAGGACCTTTGGTTGAAGCCGGGAGAAGAACTGTTTCAGGTGGGGGACGCGGCGGACTATATGTTCGTTTTTTTTGAGGGCGCCGCGGAATTCCGCCGTCCGGACGGGCAGGTCTATCCCGTGAAAGCGGGCGATGTAACGGGAATGCTGCCATTTTCCCGGCTGGAGAAGATGACGGGAATCGGCTTGGCGATTACGCGCACGCGGGTTGGGCAGTTCCATAAACGGATCTTTCCGGAGATGCTGCAACGGATACCGGTTTTGGGAAAACGGCTGGTAGCGCTGATCACGGACCGCGTGCGGGAGGTGATGCTGAGCGACGTGCAGAGGGAGAAGTTGGTGGCGTTAGGCAGGCTTTCCGCCGGGCTGGCGCATGAGCTGAACAATCCGGCCGCGGCGGCGAAGCGGGCTTCGGGAAGTTTGCGGGAAGTGCGGGAAAAGGTTCGCGAGGCGTATCTCCGGCTGGACTGCCGGCCTTTGGAGCCGCGCCAGCGCGAATACATCACCGAATTTGAACATAGGGCGATTGAGAGGCTGGAAGCACCCGAGGCCGCCAGGATGGATTCTCTTGAGCAGAGTGATAGAGAGGAGGAACTGGCGGATTGGATGGCAAAGCACGCCATCGGGGAAAGCTGGACCTTGACGCCCATGCTGGTGGAAGCGGGTGTGGGGATCACGGAACTGGACCGGTTGGAGAAGACGGTAGGGGATGCGGCGGGAGACGTGCTGCGGCGGTGTAGCCTGGTGCTTTCGGCAACTCGCCTGGTGGAGGAAATCGAGCAGAGCGTCACGCGCATCTTCGATCTGGTTCATGCGATCAAAGAGTACTCGTATATGGACCAGGCGCAGGAGCAGGAGGTGGATATCCGCTCCGGCATCGAGAACACGTTGAGGATTCTGGCTTACAAAATCCGGCAAAAGTCGATTCAGGTAGAGCGCGATTACGGAAAGGAAGTACCCAAGATTTGCGCGTTCGGGGTGGAGTTGAACCAGGTTTGGACCAATCTGATTGTGAACGCCATCGATGCGATGCCGGAACATGGGGAATTGCGCATCCGGCTCCGGGAGGAACCGGGCGACGTGATCGTGGAGATCCGGGACAACGGCTCCGGGATTCCCGCAGCAATTCAGAAACAGATTTTCGAGCCCTTTTTCACGACCAAGGGAGTGGGCGAAGGTACGGGGCTGGGACTTGATATTGTGGAGCGTGTGGTGCGGAAGCATCATGGGCAAGTGACCGTGGAATCGAAACCGGGGGACACGCGATTCATCGTGAGACTTCCGAAACAGAAGCGGCAGGAGGAGGCTAAGAATGGCTGAATGTTCTCATCTGGACCAAGTGCGTGATGTACACCCGAATACGAGCGGGTGCGAAGAGTGTCTGAAGATCGGGCAGAAATGGGTGCATCTGCGGATCTGCCGGACATGCGGGCACGTGGGCTGCTGCGATTCCTCAAAGGGCAAGCACGCGACGAAACATTTCGGGGCTACCGAGCATGCCATTATGCAATCGATCGAACCCGGTGAGCGCTGGGGGTGGTGTTACGTGGACGAAATCGAGTTGGACAGGCTGTAAGTTAGATACCATTTGGGGATGGGCGGAACAGCGGAGAACTTTCACCTGCACAAGCGCGGATGAACAGCCCCGAAAGACGGCGAATCCTGATCACGGGCGGGTCCGGAATGTTGGGACACAACATCGTGCGCCTGCTTGCCTCAGACCCAGATTTTGAGATTGTACTTCCCTTGCGAACGCCTCAGCCGTCACTGTTAAAGCAATACCCGCACGTACGAATTGTGCAGGCGGATCTCTCCGATGCCGGTCAGATGAGCCGCATCCTGGCAGATGTGGAACCAAAGGTGATTGTCCATTGCGCCGCCAGCGGGGTAAGACCGGCTCGCCCTACCTGGTTCGAGATGATTAATTTCAACGTGCAAGCCACCCTGCGGCTCTTCGAGGCTTCGTGTTCGCTGGCTGAGTGCCATTTCGTTTATATCAGCACCGGCCTGGTATATCGGAGCCAAAATCGGCGTCTTTCGGAAACCGATCCTGTTGATACTCTGCATCCGTATGGCGCGAGCAAGGTAGCGGCTGAGTGTCTCCTAAGAGCCGGAGCTACGGAATTCAAAAGGCATCTGACCGTGTTGCGGCCATTCTCCTTCACGGGGCTCCATGACGGCGGCGGGCGGCTATTCCCGTCGCTGCTGCGGGCTGCCATGAGAAATCAGCCGGTCAGGCTTTCATCTGGAATGCAATACAGAGATTTTTGTTGCGTGCAGGATATTGCCGGCGCGGTGGCGGCTACGCTCCGGCGGCAAAGGACGGAATCGATTGAAATTTTCAATCTGGGTACCGGCGAGTGGAAGACGCTGCGTGAAACTATCGAGACCGTTTGCAGGGAGATCGATCTCGACGCCGAGCTTCAGTTTGGCGAGCTGCCCTATCATCCCTATGAACCGATGCATTTGGTAGCGGATATCCGCAGGGCTACCGAGCTTCCGTGGCGGCCGGCAACGAACCTCGCCTTTGCGGTTTGGGAACTGGCGCGGTCAGATTTTCCCGCACTCAAGGTGCGGCGGCCCGAGGCGAGCCGTTGCCCAAGATGACGCCGCCTATATTGTCAATCGTGCTTCCGGCTTACCGAGAAAGCGCGTCGCTTATGCAACTGCTTCCGGTACTGAAAGAAAATGCCGGGGCGCTAACCCCTTCTCACGAGATTATCGTGATCGATGCGAGCGAACCGTTGGACAATACCGCGGAGGTTTGTCAGGTCAATGGGGTGCGTCACGTGTATCGCACGGGTGGAGATCATTACGGCGATGCCGTGCGGACGGGCATTGCCGAGGCGCAGGGACGGTGGATTTTGTTCATGGATGCGGATGGTTCCCACAACCCGATTCATTTACAGAGGCTTTGGGCCAAACGCGAAAGCTTCGATATTGTGGTGGGGTCGCGCTACGTGGCAGGGGGAGAGACGGAGAACCCGTGGATATTGATCTGCATGTCGTTCATTGTCAACCTTACCTTTCGCATGGCATTCCATTTGGATTGCCGCGATGTAACAAACAGCTTCCGCCTCTACCGCGGCGCGCCGCTTCGGGCGCTCACGCTGCAATCGGACGACTTCGATATTATCGAGGAAATCCTGATCCGGATCGTTGCAGGCCCGGCACAAGGCACTGTCACTGAAGTGCCCGTGGTCTTCGAACGCCGGAAGGCGGGAGAAAGCAAGCGAAAACTTATGGCATTCGCGGCCAGCTATTTGACTACACTGGCTAGATTGCGAAAGTTCCGCGAGGCAGCCCGGCGGGAAACCGTCATCCAGAAATCGAAATGAAGTATCTCATCACGGGCGGATGTGGATTTGTGGGTAGCAACATCGCGGCTGAACTGATTGAGAGAGGCGAGCCGGTAACGGTGTTCGACAACATGGCGCGCAACGGCACGGCGGCGAACCTGGCATGGCTGCGAAGCTTAGGTGCGGTCGAATTCGTTCACGGGGACACCAGGAACCGGTTTGACGTTGAGGAACTTCTCCGGCAGCAAGAACCGGAGGTGATCTTTCACTTGGCGGGACAAGTAGCGATGACAACATCGATGCGGAGTCCACGCAAGGATTTCGAGATCAACGTGCTCGGTTCGATCAACCTTCTGGAAGCAGCACGGGAATTCACGCCAAAGGCCGCCATCGTATACGCATCGAGCAATAAGGTGTATGGCACGCTGCCTCTGCTGAACCTGGTGGAAGATGCCACGCGTTACCGGCCCTATCCGGCCGCCGCCGGCGTGGACGAATCGGCTCCCCTTGAGTTCCATACTCCTTATGGATGTTCAAAAGGGGCCGCAGACCAATACATGTTGGATTACGCGCGCGGGTTCGGTCTGAACACGGTGGTGTTCCGCCATTCAACGATTTACGGCGGGCGCCAATACTCAACCTTCGACCAAGGCTGGGTGGGTTGGTTCTGCCGCCAGGCCCTGGAACAGCGCGCGCACCCTGGACGCCCCCGGTTTACGATCTCGGGTGACGGCAAACAAGTAAGAGATCTGCTTCACGTGTCGGACGCGGTGCGCTGTTATCTTGCGGCTGCGGAGCACATCGCGGAGGCAAGAGGGGAGGCCTTCAATATCGGGGGAGGTGAAGAGAACAGCATGTCTCTGTTGGAACTTTTCGCTTTTTTGGAAGAGCGGCTATCCGTAAAGCTTGAATACGATCGACTTCCGTGGAGACACAGCGATCAGAAATACTTCGTCGCCAACAATGCCAAGGCTACTCGCCTGCTTGGATGGCAACCCCTCACCGGCAAGGCGGACGGCATTCAGACAGTACTTCACTGGGAAGAGAAGACCGGTGCCGGATTTTTTAACTAATCTGACCACGCTGTCGAGGGCAGTTCGCGCGAAACACGCCGCAACATGGTTGGCGTGCGGATTAGGCGCTATATTCTGCATCTATCGCATTGCAACGTTTGTCCCCCAGCCGCTCGATTCACCCAACACTCTTAGACCGGTCCTGAATCACTGGTTCGTTGCGTTTCTGAGACTCTATCAGAAGCCCGAAACAGCTTACGCGCATTGGAAGAGCTTGTGTCTTATTGCCATGTTGGCGCCGTCAGTCCTCGCGGTCTTGAACTATGCGCGCGAACACCGAATGTTGAAGTTGCCAAGCCGGACGATGAGCATCCTCTGTTCCCGGCCGCTTCTGTTCGCCAGTATTGCCGGGTTGCTGTTTGTATGCCGTTATCCCAGCTTGTTGGAGTATCAGCTGAATCCGGACGAAGGCGAGTTTCTTTC
>JALYXI010000461.1 GCA_030947245.1 Acidobacteriota bacterium | reverse complement strand
AGCCGATCTCAACCTGACCAGCAACACCTACCCCGGCTATTACTCCGTTCTACGCAATGCGGCCGGCACCCCGAATGAATCCGCCGTCTGGTTTGTCAACGGATCTTTCTACTTCGACCACCGCCATCAGGATATGGGTAGCGCCGTGATATACGCGTTAGGCGCCCCTCTCTCGATCGATTGGGGAAGTACATACTCGCCGCGGGTCGCCGGCGCCTATATGCACAACGTAGT
Source organism: Acidobacteriota bacterium (assembly GCA_030947245.1). Lineage (GTDB taxonomy): Bacteria > Acidobacteriota > Terriglobia > Bryobacterales > Bryobacteraceae > JALYXI01. Next base: position 3,947 of record JALYXI010000461.1, on the reverse strand, counting down.
TCTGCCCGAAAAAATTCTGGGCCGGGCGTGGGACGCAGACAACGTTTCTCTCGAAACACCCGACAATCCATGGCGTTCTCGCAACCAGGCCAGTTTAGATGCCTTCGACTTCGCCGCTCGAACGGAAGCAACCTTTTACGGCCCGGGCGGTGATCAATGGATGCGCGAAATCACCATGGTTTATGGGGATGCCGCCCACCCGGTAATTTCCCTGCGAGACACATTCAAGGGTCCCCATCTAAATGAAATGAAAGTTTCGACCTTCCATTTCCTGGCCAAGCCGCCGACCGGAACGCCTCGCGGCGTAATCATCCCGCAATTGCGAATCTTCGATGGTGTTCGACGACATGATCTCCCATCGGATGGAGACACGTTGTCGGTGGGACCAGGCATTTCCCGGTTTCGCTTCACCGGCCAGTGGTCAATTGACTGGGATGCGTATGTGATTTCCGATAAAGTTCAACAGGCAGCGTTGGGCAACTGGGCTCATACGTGGCATCCGGATCGCGAGGCGGACGAATTTGAACGAATAAATCATCAGCCTTTCCGGGAGCGGCAAACTAGTCTTCGGGTTCGGGGGCAGGGCGCTTTCCATACGCTGGTTGTGCCGTTTCGAAAGTCTGAAAGCGCTCCGAATGTGCAAATGGCTGAGAACGGAAACGTTGTAATTTCCAGGCCCGGCCAGGAGACAACGATAGGGGCCGATCACGTCTGTTTCAAAGGGCACCGCCGCACAGTGCTCGCGGTCCTGGGGAATGACGCTGTCGTATGGCAAGGCATCCGTGTTAGCGGAGGGCCAGCCGAGATCGTTATCGAAGGCGACCAAGCGACGATCACTGGCCGTGGTGCTCGTGGTCTCCGGAGAATTGAACTGCCCGGAGTCTGGATTGTATCTTCCACTGGGGCACAAGCCGGAAACGGCTGGATCACCTTTATGCACAAGGGCGACGAAGCTTCCAGAATTCGATTAAAACGAGCGCCAGGACCTCTCTAGCAATACTCACGGGTAGCGTAAAGTCTCCCCACTCTGCGTTTGCATTTCCTTCGGTAAAGGGGCTGCCTCCGATCTCACACAAGCCAGTCGAGTAAGCTTCTCCACCAGCCGTTCCTGCGAGAAAGCATCTGATAGAACCGGCTGCGGGCGCCGCAGTGCGCGCTGACTGTATTCGAAGAGTATGATTTGGGTAACTGCGTCTGAGCCTCCATGGGGTGCAATGTGAGATCGTCCTTGCGCGAATTCGGAGAGCAGATCGCAAACATGACTTCTTGCGGGCCCTACATATAGCACCGGTAGCCCTAGGCGCAGAATGTTGTAAATCTTGCAGGGATGAATAATACCCACGAACGGATCACCCATCACGACCGCATGTAAATCGGCCGCCGAGAGAGAAGAGCCGAGATCTTCAACTTTCTGGTAAGGAAGACACTTCACGTTTTTCAATCCATTCAGCTTCGCGAATTCCCGAACTTTTGGCTGCTCGCTTCCTCCTCCGATAAAACAAAATACGATATCGGTGTGGTGCTTCAGGTTCTTTGCTGCTTCAAGAAGAGTCCCCAGCGGGTGACAGGGGCTGTGATTGCCCGAAAACATAACCACAAAACTGTCTTCGATTCCATGGTTACGGCGAAACTGCTCGCAGCCCTCTTTATCGTATTTCACGACATTGTCGAGTGACCACGGCGGAATTACGGTAATTCGTTCCGACTTTACTCCCTTCGCGATTACCCGGGCTAGCATATACCGATCCAGCACAACAATTTGCGCCGCGCTTTCAAAAGTGAAGCGGGAACACCATTCAATGGTTCGTGAGACGGCAGATCCGGCTTTCAGCCATCCAGCCGCGATGGCCTCGTCGGGATTCAGATCCATCACCCAATACACGAGCTGGCCACCTCGCAGCCGAACGTACATTGCACCCAGGAGTGCAATAAGAGGTGGAGAAGTTAGCGCAATGATGACATCTTGGCGAGGGCAGCAGACCATCTTCCAGGCGCAGTTTGCCAAAAAGCTCCCAAAACACAGCGCTCTTCTCCATCGAGAGGTTTTCCCGAGGTTTAAACAACGGATCCTTTTGATCGATACACCTTGCCATTGTTTCAAAGGCGCAAACCGGATCTGCCCGTCATCGTAGCCCGCCGCGCTGCAGATCACGGAGACCTCATGGCCTTTACGGGCAAGACTCGTGGCAAAATCGCCGGCATATTGCGCCGTCGCGACAAGATCTGGATAAAATGCCTGGTTTAGCAGAAGGGCACGCATAGGCTCTCTCCCGGAGTTCAGCGACTCGGAGCGCAAAAAATTTTTGTGAGTGGAACGGCGGTACGTAGATCTGACGACGTAGGTTCTGTTTAGACAACCATCGCTGCTTCGGATTGAGCGCCGCGCAATTCAGCGGCGGCGCGATTCTCGGTCTTCAAAACCAAAATCTGGCCCAGCACCAGCACGTCCATCTGTGTCCGGAGAAAGCAATCGACGGCTTGGTGGGGCTCCTCCACAATTGGTTCATTCTCGTTGAAAGAGGTATTTAGCAGAACCGGAACACCGGTTAGCTTTTCAAATTCCCGAATTAAGTTCCAGTAGAGGGGATTGGTTGATTTCTCGACTGTCTGAAGACGCCCCGTGCCATCGCCATGGGTCACGGCCGGTATCACCTCCCGCTTTCCGGATTTGATTTTGTAAGCCATAACCATGAAGGGCGACGGATAATCGGTCTCGAAATAATCCCCGGCGCGCTCGGACAGAATAGAAGGGCAGAATGGCCGGAAGCTCTCGCGATGCTTGATCCTCCGGTTAAGGACTTCTTTCATCCGGGCATTCCGCGGGTCGGCGAGGATACTGCGATTGCCGAGTGCGCGAGGCCCGAATTCCGCACGTCCCTGATACCATCCCACAATTCTGCCCGCTGCAATCTCAAAGGCAGTACGTTTAAACAAATCCTCGGGGGAGAGTTGATGATGCCGCGTGCCCGCCTGAGTCAGAGCATGCCGCATGGTCTCAGTCGTAGACTCGCTTCCGTAATATACATGTTGCATGACGAAGCTGCGCGGCGCACCAAGAACTTGATGTTGAACATGAAGAGCTGCGCCGATCGCTGTGCCCGCATCGTGGGCTGCGGGCTGAATGTACACCTCGCGAAACCCGGTGCGAGAGAAGATCATACCGTTGGCAACGCAGTTGAGCGCAACTCCTCCGGCCAAGCAGATAGCCTTTTTTCCGCTGACGCGCTGGATATAGTTTAAGAGATGGAAATAAATTTCTTCCAACACCAACTGGGCTGATGCTGCCAGATCGCGGTGTCTCTGTTCAATCTCACCGCGCGGAGCCCGAGCGGGGCCAAATTCTTCAACCAACTTGGGCGAATATACCGGCCCAAGTACAGGCTCGCCGTCGTTCCAGGTTAATTCCACGCCAACCGTGTGATGCTGGAAATAGGGAAGATTGAGGAGAATCTGGTCTTTCTCCGCCGAAATTAGGTTCCGCATCTGCGGTGCAAACCTCGGTTCGCCATAGGCCCCCAGCCCCATCATTTTGTATTCGTCCCCATACTTCGTGAAGCCAAGCAGCTGCGTAATCGCGGTGTAGAAAAGCCCGAGCGAATGCGGGAACTGAACCGATCCGCGAACCTCGATCCGGTTCCCGCACCCGACACCCCACATCATGCTGCTAAAATCGCCGAACCCGTCGATCGATATAACGGCGGCTTCTTCGAATGGAGCCGCGAAAAATGCACTGGCCAAGTGTGCGCGATGGTGCTCGACAAGGTGTAAATGCGCTCCGTTTAGGCCACCAAGACCACGCTTCACAAGATCTTGTTTTACATGACCGATGCGCACTGCGTTGGTAGCCCGTCTGGCCATCTTGTTCCAAAGTCCGGCGCTGACAGCGGCTCGCGTAAGTTTGCGCAAGAAATGAGCTTTGGGATCTCGCGAGATTGCAATGTGGTCAA
>JALYXI010000450.1 GCA_030947245.1 Acidobacteriota bacterium | reverse complement strand
GTTCACCGCCATCAACGCTTCCACTGCCTTGATATGGGTGTACATTTGCCCCTTATCGTCGGCGGAGCCGCGGGCGAAGATGTTTCCGTCGCGCACTTCCGGCTCAAACGGCGGCGTGCGCCACACTTCCAGCGGGTCCGCCGGTTGAACATCATAGTGCCCGTAACACAAGACTGCCGGTTTGCCTTCCGCGTGCAGCCAATCGGCATAGACGAGTGGATGCCGCGCCGTCTCAATCACTTCGACGTTCTCCATTCCGGCTTGGCGGAGCGCCGCGGCAGTGAACTCCGCCGCGCGCTTCACGTCGCCGGCGTGATCGGGAAGCGTGCTGATGCTGGGGATGCGCAGGAACTCCTTCAACTCCTCCAGGTAGCGCGGTTGATTCTCTTCAATGAAAAAGTTCAGGGCGGAAGACATCGACAGTTCTCCTTGATGCTTAGCCGATTTCAGAAATCAACTGCGGCTCAGGGAATGGAGCTGAAATGGCCGAGACCTGAAACTCGTGGGTCACCAGGGCGGCGGAAAGCAGCACTGCCGCTACCCAGAGAAAATCGGCAAGAAGCAGGTGAATCAACTGCATCCATACCGGCGCAAGCAGGATCGCGTCCAAGCCGCCCAAAGCCCACTGCAAAAGAATTAAACCGAGCAATCCGGCTGCGAGCGGCTGCACAGGGCCGCTCCGCCGCTTGAGCAAGGCTGCAATGGCGAAGACGCCCAGGTATCCACCCACCAGCAGGGCCAACAAAGGGTGATAAATGCGGAACCGGATCAGAAGATGCGCAGTGGGTGCAAAGTCACTCCTGATGCCTTCCAGAAAAGAGGCCGAGGGAAACAGAGTGTCTCCCAAAGCGGTCACCGCTCCGCTCACGCCGAGCACCAGCGTAGCAAGTAATCCCACTACAGCGGGAAGCCGCCAAACGTTCGGCCCGCGCCATTGTACTTGCGGCGCTCCCGATGCCCACCACGCCGTCAGAGCGATCGCGCCCACCAGAAGGAACGTGTTCACCAGATGAACCGAAAGGTACACCACCCGGGCGAATGACTGGTCTTTGGCAACTTTTTCCAGCAGAACCAACCCCGCGCCGATGCCAGCCTCGATAAAGGTGAAAACGAAGGCCATCACTGCCGCGCGCCGTCCTGGGTGGCGCTTCGGCAATACGCGAAAAGCCCAGACCACCAGCCCCACTACCAGCAGGCTCGAAATCCCCGCCGTCAGGCGATGCGAAAACTCGATGATTGTCGCCAGTTGAGGGCTGCGCGGCACAAGCTGTCCGTTGCAACTGGGCCAATGGTTGCCACACCCCGCGCCGGAACCGGTGGCGCGTACATACGCACCCCATGCCACAACGGCGAAATTATACGCGAGCACGCACCACGCGTATTTCGCAAAGCGCGAAAGAGAGGTCACCCTGCTTTCAGATTACTCCTGTACCAGAACGAAGCCGTTTTCGTCTTGATCCACAAACATGGCTGTGGTGCCGCCCCATACCTGCTTTTCCGGTTTTTTGGTGAATTTGACACCATTAGCCGAAAGCTCATCGAAGGTCTTCATCGCGTCCTCCGTGTTGAACACCACGCCTGTAAATTTGCCGATGCGGTCTTCCATCCCCGGCGGAGTGAACGGCACGATGACGGTTTGGCTGCCCGTGAGAGACAGTTCGATCCATCGCGCGTCCGGCCCCATCGGCTCGTCGCGCTTTAAAGTGAAGCCAAGCTTCTCTGTGTAGAAATCGACCGCTTTCTGCTGATCGCGGACACACACTGTTACGCTCTTGACATGAGTAATCATAAGGTACAGACGCTACGGTAACATGCGCTATGTTTACGTGATCCTGGGCGGCGCCGCGGGCTCGGTACTGCGGTATGCCATTGGGCTTCACTTCACCAGTGGGACGATGCTGGTTAACCTGACAGGAAGCTTTCTGATCGGACTGATTCTTTCACTCCTGCCGGCGGCTTCGGAAATGAGGCCGCTGCTGGTTGCTGGATTTTTGGGGGGCTACACCACCTTCTCTTCTTTCCAGTGGGAGACCTTCGGCGCCGTGCAAAACGGCATGCCGTGGCTTGCGCTTTGGAATGTGGGGGGCAGTGTCATCCTGGGCTATCTGGCGTGTTGGGGCGGGGCTTGGCTTGCTACCATGCTCAAATAATGGCTCAAGCGATGGCTCAAATTATGCGGTTCCTGCTTGCCCTTGCGTTAGCGTCGCCACTTGCGGCCCAGACACTGGATTGGAATGCGATCGACGCGGAGACGCTACGGTACTACACGGCTCTGGTCAAGATGGATACCAGCAACCCTCCCGGAAATGAGACGGCCGCGGCCAAATACGTCGCCGGCATTCTGGAGCACGAAGGCATACCATCCAAGCTGGCCGGTTCCGACCCTAATCGCCAAAGCCTGATCGCACGCTTGAAAGGCAACGGCGCGAAGCGGCCCGTTCTGATAATGGGCCACACCGATGTGGTTGGCGTGCAGCGCGGCAAGTGGTCACACGACCCTTTTGGAGCTGAGCGCATCGACGGCTATATTTGGGGCCGCGGCACGCTGGATGACAAGGACAATCTGGTTGCCTCACTGATGACGATGCTGCTGCTGAAGCGCACGGGAGCCAAACTGGAGCGCGATGTCATCTTCGTCGCGGAATCCGACGAGGAAGCGGGCGGAGGGCTGGGCATCAGGGAATTGATTCAGAGCAATTGGAGCGACATCGAAGCCGAATACTGCTTGGCCGAAGGCGGAGGGTTCAACTCCACCGGTGGAAAAGTGACCTATCAGATGGTGCAGTTGGGCGAGAAGATGCCGCGCCAGATGAAGCTCACCGTGCAGGGCGTTGCCGGTCATGGCTCCATGCCGCGCGAGGACAACGCGATCGTTCATCTCTCCGCTGCCATCGGACGCATCGGGGCCTGGCAGCCGCCCATGCATCTGAACGACCTCACCCGCACTTACTTCGAACGCCTTTCGCTGGTCGCCTCGCCTGAAGACGCCACGCGCTTCAAGCAGCTTTTCGATTCCGCCAAAACCGCCGAAGTGCAGGATTACCTGCGCAAGAACGACATCTTCAATAATTCCGTCCTGCGCACGACAGTAAGCCCGAACATCATTCAGGGCGGCTTCCTGGCGAACGTGATTCCCTCTGAAGCCACCGCCACGCTGGACGTCCGCGCGCTGCCTGACGAAGACATGAACAAATTTCAAGATCAGCTGAAGCAGGTAATTGCCGACCCCGCGGTCAAAATGGAGCCAACCGGCATTCAGGCGGCAGTCTCGCCATCCTCGAAGATGGATACGGAGATGTTCAAGGTGCTGGGCGACGTGCAGAAGCGGCTCTATCCGGACACGGTCCTGATCCCTTCTATGTCCACCGGGGCGACCGATATGCGCGGGCTACGCTCGAAGGGCATCGCCTGCTATGGAATCGGCGCTGAAGCTCCGCAGGAGGACCGTTTATTGCATGCGATACATAGCGATAACGAGCGCATCAAAGAAAGCGGCCTGTACCAGTTCGTTCGCTACCAATATGAGGTAGTTGCCCAAATTGCGAGGTAGGCGTGACCTTTACTGGCTTGCGTATTGGTTATTGCCCTCCTTGTTCTGCCTGGGAGTGTTCCACGCAGGGCTGAACAGTTGGTTCCAGGCTGACGACTTCGCGTGGCTGGGGATGAGCACGCAAATCTACGACACCCGGTCTTTCTTTCACGTAATTTTCGAACCATCCCGGCAAGGCACGTTGCGGCCTCTGAGCGAGCATCTCTTTTTCGTCAGCTTTTGGCGGATGTTCGGCTTCGACGCGTTTCCGTACCGCGCCTGGGTGATGCTGAATCAGTGTATGAATCTGGTGCTCCTGTGTTGGATGGTGCGCCGATTATCCGGGTCTAATGCAGCGGGCTTTCTTGCCGCCGTGTTCTGGACCGCCAACGCATCGCTTGCCACTGCAATGGGATGGACTTCCGGGTATAACCAAATCCTGTGCGTAACTTGCTTGCTGGGTGCGCTTGCCTGCTGGATCCGGTTTGCGGAGACCGGGCGATTGCTGTTCTACGCGCTGCAGCTTTTGATTTTCATTGCCGGCTTTGGCGTCCTGGAACTCATGGTGGTTTACCCCGCGCTTGCCGCCGCACTGGCCTTCACGCTGTCGAATCGCCGCCGTCTTCTGCTTTGGACGGCTCCGCTGTTCGCGTTATCCGTGTTGTACTTCCTGGTCCATCGGGCGGTCACTCCTCGCCAAACTGCCGGCGCCTACGCGATGCATTTCGGCCCGGAAATGTTCGCGACTTTTGGCCGTTACTGGCAATGGACCTTCGTGCCGCTACATGGCGCGTTCCAATGGCCTGTTGTCCTGCTGGCTAGTGCGGCGCTGTTTGCGTTCCTGCTTCGCGAAAGCGCGCATCGCCGCTGGTTGGTATTTTTCTTTGTGAGCTGGTACGCGGTCACCCTTGCTCCGCTGTTGCCCTTGCAAAATCACGTGAGCTATTACTACCTCGCGGTTCCGTCGCTTGGTATCGCCGCCGCCTCGGCGCTGGCTATCGCGAACACTTGGAGGGGGAACGTGGCGGCCAAAGCTTTGGGCATGCTGATCGCCTGTGTTTTGATGGGCGGGCAAATCCCCGCCGCACTGAGCATGACAGCGTGGCAGCGGGACCAATCGCTCGCAGTACGAAACGTGGTGCTCGGGGTCGATCGTATTCACGAACTCCATCCCGGCAAGACTATTCTGCTGACGGACGTATCGGCGAACTTATACGAAACCGCGATCGCTTCGATGCCCTTCCGCCTGATCCCCGGCGCTCAGGTATATCTCGCGCCCGATGTTCCCGGCGTTATCGGCCCTCTGTCCGCCCACTTACCGCCGGTTTCGAATTTCGTCCTTCCCGCGGAACCGGCGCGCCATGCTTTCGAGAGCGGCCAAATAGTCGTGTACTCCGCCGCGCTCCCCGTATTGCGCAACGTGACCAAAACCTACGCCATGTTGCTCGCCGGCCTGCCGCGGGAAGTTCCCCGGCGGGTGGACCCGGGCGCGCCGCTGATGGCATATCTGCTTGGTCCGGAATGGTATCCCATTGAAGGCGTGTACCGCTGGATGCCCAAACGCGCCACACTGCGCATTGGCGGTCCCCGGCAAGCCTCCGACAAGCTGGTGCTGTCCGGGTATGCTGCTCCGGAATCGGTTCGGACAGGCGGACTTAGCTTCAGCGTGACGGTGGATGGACAGCCCGCCGGAATCGCCATGCTCCGGCCAAAGGAGGACTCCTACGTGCGGGAGTTCACGCTGCCGCGTGCGGCCATGGGGAAGCCCTCGGTTGAGATCGCCATCACAGTGAACCGCACATTTCAACGGGATCCTCAAGGCCGTGCGCTGGGGCTGGTGTTCGGAACGTTTGAGATTCGCTGACTGGAAGCCATGCCGCGGGCGCCGAGCAGCATGAAAAAGGCGGCGATCCCGAACGCGGTTGCCGGCGAGGCTAGGGTCCAGACGGTACCGACCATGGCGCTCGCGATCAGGTCTCCGAAGCCGTTTACCGCGCCCAAGGCTCCGTAAGCAGTGCCCCCTTTCTTTGCCTCGGGAACAAATTCCGGTGGGATGGCGCCTTCCAACGTATCCTGCGCGGCGGCAAAGATTCCGGCTAAAATAAAGACCCCCGCCAGAACCGGAACCGTGCCCCAGCCCCGGAGGAATACCTGAGCCATGGCAAAAGCGGTCAAGCCCCCGACGGCATACCCGGCGGCCAGGAGCTTCCGTTTCGAGAAGCGGTCCCCCAGCGCTCCGATGGGAAACGATCCAAGCGCATAAATGGCATTGCGGCCGGCATACAGAAGGCCCGCGATCTGTGTCGCGCGGACCGGTCCATATTTAGGACCAAGTAAGGTGGCAGCCGCGAGGATCAGCAGTGTGGGCGAGAAATCGCCCATGCCGAACAGACCCACGCTGGCGAGAAACCGGAAGTAGGGCCGCGGCAGGTCGCGAATGGCGCTCCAAAGTTTTAGGCCCGGCGAGGGGGCGCGGCGAGTCTCGCGAACAAGTAGCAGGAAGGTCAGCGGGGCCAGCAAACCGGGAATCAGTGAAAGGAGAAAAATCAGGCGAAAGGGACGGTCCGGGGCGGAATGCGGGAACGATTGCGGTAGCAAAGCCAGAAGCGCGACACCCGCCAGGGGTCCCAGAATTGCCCCAACGGTATCACCGGAGCGGTGGAATCCAAACGCCTTGCCGCGTACTTCGGGGGGCACGGATTCCGACAGCATGGCATCCCGCAGCGAACCGCGGATTCCCTTCCCGAACCAGCTCACCATGCGCCCCAGCAGGATCACGGGCCATGTGTACGCCCATGCAAACAGAGACAGCCCGGCGCCGGTGAACAGATACCCCAGAACTACGACGCGCTTGCGGTGGCCGATGCGGTCTGTATACCACCCGGCGCCGAGTTTCAGAAAGCTGGAAAAGGCATCGGACGCTCCCTCAATCCAGCCGAGCGCCGCCGCGGCTACGCCGATCAGCGGCAGGAAGCCGGGCAGGATCGAAAGGACCATTTCATAGCAAGCATCGCTAAAAAAGCTGGTCAGCGTCATGCCTGCGACGTTTCGGTTCAGCCACTTAGAGGTCTCAGGAGTCACACCCGCGATTGTACTTGACCGAAGTCGGACCAAAATGGTCGTATACTGAAATTGCAAGTAGACTTATGCTGCAAACGTTCATCATTACCTTGCGGGAAGGGGTGGAGGCCGCGCTGGTTATTGCGATCGCGGCCGCCTATCTGAAAAAGACCGGGCGGGAGCAAATGCTTCCTTTGGTATATCGCGCGATTTTTGCGGCGGTTTTAGCAAGCTGCGTCCTTGCATGGGTATTTACGCGGTTTCAGGTAAGTGAAGAGGCGTACGGAGGCTGGACCATGCTGGCGAGTGCGGTTTTCGTGTTCAGCATGGTGATCTGGATGAATCGTCATGCCAAGGGCATGAAAGGCGAAATTGAGGGGAAACTCACGGCGGGAGCTGCGGCATCGCGATGGGGCGTGTTCTTGTTCGTGTTTCTGATGATCTTCCGTGAGGGTGTGGAAACGGTTTTGCTCATCGCGGCTGCGGCGCGCCTGGAAACTTCGGGCATTCTTGAGTTAGTAGGGGCAGTTCTGGGCCTGGGATTGGCCGCGCTGTTCGGCGTCAGCTTTGTGCGCGGGACTATCAAGGTCAACATCCGCAGTTTCTTTAAGATCACCACCGCCATTCTGATGGTGGTTGTGATTCAGTTGGTTATCACAGGGCTGCATGAACTCAGCGAAGGGCAGATTCTGCCTTAC
>JALYXI010000423.1 GCA_030947245.1 Acidobacteriota bacterium | reverse complement strand
TTGCAACGCGTGGGACGCGTCGCAGTGCCAGGAAACCTCAGCGTAGTCTCGGGTGAACCTTGGGGCTACCGGAATCGGGCGCAGTTCCACATCCAGGACGGGAAGCTGGGATACCGCGCGCGCGGGTCCCACCAACTGGTGCCGATTGATCAATGTCCGATTAGTTCTCCCCGGATTAATACCTGCATCGCCGCCCTGAACCGAATGATGCGCGATCCGCGGTGGCCAAAGTTCATCGCCGCGATCGAAGTGTTTACGAACGAGGAACAGGTGCAGCTCAACGTCCTCGAATCCGGCCAGAGCGTGGCGAAGCGATTTTTTGAATGGGCGGCTGAGGAGATCCCGGGCCTGGTTCCGGGTGCGCTGGAGTACTCCGGATTTCGGGTCAGCCCGAATTCCTTTTTTCAGGTGAACCGGTTTCTGGTGGAGCGCATGGTTCAGTTGACGATGGTGGGCGCGGAGGGCCGCGAAGCACTGGATCTGTATTCGGGAGCCGGACTGTTTTCGGTTCCTTTGGCAGAACGGTTTGCCTCTGTTACTGCTGTGGAGTCCGGGTCCGGGGCGGTACGGGATCTGGAATTCAACGCCGCGCGGGCCGGTATCAGGGTCCACGCTGTAGGTGCACAGGTGGATGAGTACCTACGGACGGCGGAGATTCTACCGGATTTCGTACTCGCAGATCCGCCACGGACCGGGCTGGGCAAGACGGTAGTGGCGAAATTGGTGGAGTGGAAGCCGGAGCGGCTTACTTTGGTGAGTTGCGACCCCTCCACTCTGGCCCGGGACTTGGCCACGTTGCTCGCCGGAGGGTACGCGATTCAAGAATTTACGCTGATCGACCTGTTTCCGCAGACATTTCATATTGAAACAATTTGCCGGTTGCATTTGCGATAACAATGTGCTGTTAGAGCGGAAAGAGTAATTGGATTCCAGTAATTTTGGTTAATAAGCGGAGTATATCGAAGGATACCGCCGATTTCACGGGTTTGGGCGGGTGTTGGAGAGAAACGTCATGCTAGGCTCTCCTGAGAAGTTGACGCACTGACCCACACAAACCTTCAAAATGAGAAACTTGTTCACAATCGCGATTCCCCATGGAATCGCATTTCTGCTACCCATGTGTTTGTTCTCCGGTACTTTGCTTGCGGACAGTGTTCTGCGTCCTGGCACGCCCGTGCTGGACCGGCCCACTGTTACCGCGTTGGGGGTTCAGCTTCCCTTATCGGGTGATGACAATTTCAATTCAAGCGTCACTGTCCGGTACCGGGTTTCTGGAACAACCGCCTGGAAGGCCGCACTTCCGCTGTTTCGCGTTCACCCGGAAACAGTCGCAAACTGGAACATTGCTCCACAATTCGCGGGCAGCATTTTCGATCTTCGGCCCAGCACCTCCTACGACATCGAACTCCATGCCACGGACCCGGACGGACTCGATCAGGTATTAACACTTTCCGGCGCAACCCGCGGCGTCCCCAAAGATCCTGTTAACCCGGTAATCCGGAACGTTGTGGACGCAAGCAGCTTGAAATATGCGCTTTGGGCGGCTCAGCCGGGAGACGTGATTTCTCTCGCCAATGGCACGTATACGGGACAATTTCAGATCACCACGGCAGGGACTCCCGAAAACCCGATCGTGATCCGCGGCGCCAGCGAAGACGGCACGATACTCGACGGCGCCAACTGCGTTCCTTGCAATGGTTTTGAAGTGTACGGAGCGGGCTACGTACACCTGGAGCGAATGACCATTCGGAACGCGGAACAAGGTATCCGCTTTCAGACCAGCGGCGCGGTGGGGAACGTGATCCGGCACGTTCATATCCAGAATGCTGTTGTCGGAATCACAGGAAGAAACGATCAGTATGATTTCTACATAGCCGATAACATCGTGGAAGGAAGCCTGAGATGGCCTAATGTGAACAGCGACGACGGCGGAATCTCAGCCAGCAAGACGGGCATCGCCGTATTCGGTTCCGGTCACGTCGTAACGCACAACCGCATCAGCGGATTTGGAGACGCCATGCGAACCGAACAGGACGGCGCTCGTGCTAACGATTTCTTCGGAAATGACATTCTGTTCACTTACGACAACGGGCTTGAACTCGATGGAAGCGAAGGAAATGTAAGGTGTGTGCGGAACCGGTTCACAAACACGTTCCTTCCTTTGAGCGTGCAGCCGATCCATGGCGGTCCAGCTTACATGCTGCGGAACGTTGCCGTCAACATCGTGTCTGAGCAGATGAAGTTTCACGCTCTGGGCGGCGTTCCGCCGGAGGAGCCAAGCGGCGTGCTTGCCTATCACAACACGTTTGTTTCGACTTCAAAGCTGGCGTTACAGATGCTAACATCGGCCACCAGCCACTACTTCGAGATCGAAAATAACCTGTTCGTCGCTCAGCCTTCGAGCGGCCAGTTGGTTGCCGATTGGGAGGGACCGATCGATCATGGCACATTCGATTACAACGGTTACTTCCCGGATGGAGCGTTCCACTTCAACACTCCTTCATTGGGTTTCTACGTGTTGGCCCCTAACTTCGCGGCGCTTCAAAGTATCGGAATGGAACAGCGAGGCCGCATCGTCAATGGACCGATCTTCGCCAATGGGATGACGGCTCCGGCCAGCTATCTGCCCTTGTTGAATCCGGCTGATGCTACTTTAGCCTCCGGTTCACGTGCGCTGGATGCGGGGCGCGTTTTGCCGAATATCAACGATGGATTTCCGGGCTCCGCACCGGATCTTGGCGCCCTGGAATTAGGCTGCCCAGCCCCTTCCTACGGGCCGCGTTCCGATGGAACAGACGAAACGAATGAGGTGACCGGCTGTTCGGGCGGACCTGCCCTGACGGACTTTGCCCTCTCGGTATCGCCTGCCTCCCAGGCGGTAACTGCGGGTGGGAGCGCCGCCACGTACACCGTCACAGTGACCGGAGCCGGTGGTTTCAACAGCACGGTGGCATTAGGCGTGAGCGGCCTTCCCGCGGGAGCCACGGGCACGTTCGCTCCTTCCAGCATCACCGGGTCCGGAGCTTCCACCCTGCAAATTACAACCGCCCCATCCACGGCGGCCGGAAACTACTCCATCACTGTGGCCGCCACAACCGGAAGCACCGGCCACACCGCTTCGGCGCCGCTTACGGTCAACGCCCCGGCGCTCCCTTCCGGTACTGCCGCATTTGTCGCCACTGACACAACCACGCAGGGCAACTGGAAATCCGCATACGGCGCGGATGGCTACACTGTGGTGAACGATTCCTCCAGCGCCCCCTCTTATGCCCAGGTCTCCCCGGCGGGACAGTTGCTTTACACGTGGGCCGATTCCACCACCGATGTACGCGGTTTACAGCGTGCCGTGTCGGCCGGCCGCATCGCCGGCACTTGGTTCGCTCCCAGCAGCTTCACGATTGATATCAACATGTCGGACGCCCGGACCCACCAGGTCAGCCTATACTGCATCGATTGGGATTCGGGGAACCGTACTCAACGGGTAGATATTCTGGATGCCAACACAGGTGCAGTCCTGGATTCGCGTTCGGTCGCTTCATTCGCCAGCGGCAAGTATTTGGTCTGGAATTTATCGGGTCATGTGAGGGCGCGCATTACCCAGAATGCCGGCTACAACGCCGTGGTAAGCGGACTGTTCTTCGGAACCGGCACGGCCCCTTCAGCTTCGGCCTCCGGAAGTGCTACGTACGCAGGTACGGACACCACCACACTCGGTAACTGGAAATCCGGCTACGGTGCGGACGGTTACGCATTCGCGGCTGACTCCGCCGCATATCCCCCTTACGCGCAAGTTGCGGTTGCCAATCAGTTGAATTACACATGGTCGGCATCCACCATGGATATACGGGCGCTGCAAAAGATTTCGGCGGCGGACCGTCTCGCAAGTGCCTGGTACTCGCCAGGCGCCTTCACCGTGGACATTAACCTGACTGATGGCAAGACCCATCGGGTAAGTCTCTATTGTCTCGATTGGGATTCGGCCATCCGCGGCGAAACCATCGATATTGTGGACGCCAAAACAAACGCGGTTCTCGATTCGCGCCCCGTTTCTTCCTTTGGCAACGGCAAGTACGTGACCTGGAACCTTTCCGGGCACGTCCAGGCGAGGATCACACGCAATACGGGTTCGAACGCCGTGATCAGCGGTCTTTTCTTTGGAGGTCCGGCTTTATAGATCAGCAGCCCGATCCGGCGCTGGCCCGCCCCGCGCCGGTGTGTAAACCATGGCTGTTCGCCTGCAAACAAAAGGATCGTCAGCCGAAAAGCTTAGTAACATCGGATTAAAGCGACCCGGTTCTTATATGCTAAAGATTGTAAGCCTGCTTTCTGTTTACGTCCTAGCTGCGTCAGCGCAACAGCCCATGATTAGCCCCGGCGGTATTGTAAACGCCGGGTCGTTTGTTAACGGACCGGTAATCACGTCAGGTGCAATTTTGTCTGTTTTTGGCCGGAACCTCGCATCGGGTACCCAGAGCGCGACCGGTTATCCCCTACCGGCGGTCCTTGGGGGCACGTCCGTTACTGTCAACGGTTTCGCGGCTCGCCTTTTTTATGTGTCTCCAACACAGGTTAATTTTCAGGTTCCCAATCGATTGGTAAATGAAGGTAACACTCAGCCTGTGAATGAGCTTCCTGTAGCGGTGACCACGGTCTCAGGTTCAACGGAAGGAGTTATCGTCAGTGGCGCCCATGATGCCCTGGGGATTTTTACACAACAGGCAAGCGGATGCGGACCAGGGGCGGTACAGAATTTCGGGTCTGACGGAAGTGTCGTCCTCAACAGCTATGTCCAGAGTGTTTCGCCGGGCAGTTTTATATCCGTGTACGGTACTGGACTGGGATTGGTCTATTTCCCTCCGCCGAAGGTGAACCCGCAACGAGTAACCCGCTATCCCGCGCCCCTTCACCAGCGGGAGCAAAGCTTGGGTTGTACGGTTTTGTTCAGGTTCCCTTGACTAATTTTTATACAGGGCGAGCTCCCGGTTTCGTTGGTGTTGACCAGATCAACTTGCAAGTGCCGGAAGGCTGCGACATCCCACTCACCCTGTTCGGGAGTTGCGGTATTCCAGGAGTGAGGTCGCTCAACGCGGGAGGGCTTACAGCGCGTGGCGTAGCAGGTTCTCAGGAGGCTGTTGAGGCGTCTGTTTCAAGCGATCCGGCATATAAGACAGTGCTGCCAAAACGGCAGCATTGCCGCTGGCCAAGTTGAGGTGAGTGCAGCCGGGGGCTCCGACATCAGCGCCTTTCAGTCGAGCCTGTCGCTTCCACAACCGATCGAAATAACAACTCCACTTGCAGCCGGAACTACAATCTCTATATTGCAGCCATTTCATGTCAGTTGGAATGGGGGCAGTCCGGATGCCCTTGTTCAGATGAAGATCGTATCTCGCGACGGGTCCGGAGGCGAACTGCAGTGCACCTGCACCGCTGTGGCAAGCGACGGGCAAACTACGCTACCCGTGGTAGGCCCAGGGTTTAATGGCCCCATTTTACCTCTGGGACCCAGCGAGACCGCGACTGTTTCTGTGACACAAATTCCGGCTCAGAGGAATGTCCAGACATTTTCCGCGCCCGGGTTGTCGATGGGAACGCATGAGTGGAGTTACAGTTACGTTTTTACAGGGCTGAAGATCGGTACGAATTTCGCGCGTTGAAATCTTGAACCTCTCCAAAGGGTTTTGTCGCAGATAGTGCCATAGAACAGAAGGATGGATCGTGTGTTTGATCGCTGGCGCTACATGCGGCGGCGGAGAACATCGAGCGCCATTTGTGTAGCGAAGGAACGAATGCGCAGACGGTCGCCCAAGAATTGCCGGTCGAACACAGTTGCGCCTTTTGCGTCCGATATGCCGATGTACATCATGCCAACAGGAGCATGAGGACCGTCCGTGGCGGGGCCGGCGTTGCCTGTGATTGACAGGCCGTAGGTAGAGCGAGCCTTACGGCGGACAGCGGTAGCCATGGCTTCGGCGGTTTCACGGCTGACCGGGCCAAACTTGTCGAGAGTTTCTTGGGGGATGCCAAGAAGGTCGATCTTCATCTGCCGGGTATAAGTCACCACGCCGCCAGGAAAATAGGCCGAACTGCCAGGCACGGAACTAAGACGGTCAGCCAAGCCGCCGCCGGTGGCGCTTTCCGCTACGGCGACCGTGGCGCGGCCGCGTCTCAGCATTTCTCCGACCGTGACTTCAAGCGGATCGCCATTGCGGGAATAGATGCGGTCGCCAAGTGCAAGATCGATCTGGCCGCCTACTTCGGCCAGCAACGCGTTGGACTCCGCCGCGGTCGAGCAGCGCGCCCGAAGGTGAACCTGGATGTCGCCTGCGTGCGCCAGAACCGTGGTCATCGGATTCGTATATTTCTTATACACGGGGGAGATGGTCTGGTCGAGGTCGGATTCCGACATTCCGGCAACTCGGAAGATGAGTGTTTCAATTGCCTGTTTGGGTACCCGTGCGGAGAGCCGGGAGAGGCACTGGCGCTCGAACATGGCTTTCAACTCGTGGGGAGGCCCCGGCAGGAGCATCAGCCAGGCGCCGGACTCCTCAATCCATTGCCCAGGCGCGGTTCCCCGATCGTTGGGTAGCATCTCGGCCCCTTCAACGAGAAATGCCTGGCGCTTGTTGATCTCCGGCATCTTACGCGCCATTCGGATAAAGCGCTGTTCGAGTTCGGACGCGATTTCGGGGTGAAACACCAGCTTGCGGCCGATCGCCTCGGCCACGGCATCACGCGTCACGTCATCTTCCGTGGGACCGAGGCCGCCTGAGAGGATCACGATCTGAGAGCGGGCAGCGGCGCGGCGGACGGTCTCGGCAAGGCGCTCGCGATCGTCCCCTACAACGAACTTGGTGGTGACCTCAATTCCCAGATTGTTCAACTGTTCGGTGAGATAGAGAGAATTCGTATCGACACGTTCCGGGGTCAGCAGTTCAGAGCCGACTGCGATAATTTCAGCATCAGGCAAACTGGCGGCCTTTGATTCCGGCATCGACGCGGTAGAGGGCGTTGGTGGTGGCGACAATAATCGCCTGGGACGGCGTGAAACTCAGACCGACTATGCCGGGTCCCGAGATTGCGAGTTTTGCTTCGCGGTCTTGCCCGATGCGAACGATTCCTTTGCGGCCGGCGAGGGAGGCCGAGACATAGAGCCGCCCTTCGTCGTCGAAGGCCATCCCCTGCGGCCGTCCTACACCGCGATAGAACGTTTCGACATCGCCCGCATGGCTGATCCGATAGATGGAATCGAAGCTGGAGGTGGTGGGACCGGTAACGTAGAGATAGCGATCCGGCCCGAATGCGAGGTGGTAGGCGGAAATGGACGGCTCCAGCGTGGCAAATACAAAAATCTGCCGACTGGGGCTGATTTTGAAGATGGTACCGCTACGGTCGCCCACGTAGAGATTATTTTCTTCGTCCATCGCCAAGCCGGTGGCGACCCCCATTCCTTCCACGTAAACCGACATGTTGCCGCTGGGCGTGACCTGGTAAACGATGCCATCGAAGCGGCTTGAAATGTACAACAGTCCCTCGCGGTCGAAGATCAGGCTGGTGGCGTTCATCATATCGTTGATGAACGGCTTCATGTTGTAATTCAGGTCGATCTTGTAGACCGCCACAGGCACTTTCTGTCCCCGCGAACCACTGAATGTGCTGTATACGTTGCCAAACTGGTCGACGGCGGGGTTCGCGACGGGATGGAGGTTGTCGGCAATGGAGATACCGATGTCGCAGGTCCAGGCCGCGCTGCAATGTTTTCCACTTTCAATCGTCAGCTCGCCGGCGGATGCACCTTCAGGAACGCGGGCGATCACGAACGAGTCGGAACCGATCACAATCGGAGCCGCAACTTCGCCGATCATGACGCGGGGACGATCCGTCTTGGCGAAATACTTACCGGATATCTGGAACTCTCCTCCTGTGATTGCAGCCTCAGGCGTCACTTGCGCGATCTGGGGGCGAACGTCACGACGAATAGCCATACCTATGAAAATTGAACCATCCGCGGAGGAATAAGACAAGCGGGCTTACGGCAGATGTAACGGCCCACACAACATCAGAACGATCGCGGCATAAACTCCGGCCATGCAATCGTCCGCCACAATGCCCCAACCTCCGGGCAGTTTTTCCAACCGGCGCGTGGGCCACGGCTTCCAGATGTCGAACAATCGAAACAGAAAGAATGCCAGGGCAAGCGACCGCCAATTCAGGTGAGTAGCCCCCGTGAGGGCGATCCATTGCCCGGCTACCTCATCGACCACCACCAGTCCCGGGTCCTCCCGTCCCACCTGCCGCGCCGTCGAATCAGCGGACCATACAGCAACAGGAAACAGAATCAGTGCGGCCAAACCGAATACCCAGGGAGGCGCGGAACGGACCGGAAGCGCGAGCAGGATTGCTGCAAAGGATCCTGCCGTGCCCGGCGCGAACGGAACAAGACCGCATCCGAACCATGTGGCCAGAATGCGGGCCAACAACTACTCGGATTCCTCGTCCGGTTCAAAATCGCCCACCTGGAGAGGCGTGGAGATTACATACTTTTCGTCGGCCCAGTTTCCGAGATCGATGGTGCGGCAGCGGTCGCTGCAGAACGGGAATTCCGCGGACTTCAACGCAACCCTTTTCTTACAAATTGGGCACTGCGTGATGATTCTCTCGCTCATCGGATCTGGACGAGTTCAGGCAAATGAGATGCCATAGGGATGGCCAGCGGAGGGGCTGAATCCTCAGAGGCGAGCAATGTGCCAACCACGTCATAATCGTGCGATTCGGTGATGCGAAGGCGGCGGAGCTGTCCAGCAGCAGGCTCAGAGCCGTCGAAATCGTTAATGAAGGTGACGCCGTCGATTTCAGGAGCCTGGGACGGCATGCGGCCTTGCCAGAGCAGGTCGGTTTCCGCGGAAAGTCCTTCCACCAGAATGGGCACTTCGCAACCGATCAGCCGGCGGTTGCGCGCGCGGGAGATGCGGCGCTGGACAGACATCAGACGGCGCTTGCGGGCATAGATAGTCCGGGCATCCACTTTGCCATCCAGCAGATAGCTCTGGCTGGTATCTTCATCCGAATAGGAAAAGACCCCGAGACGGTCGAACTGCGCCGCTTCGACGAACTGGCACAGGATATCGAAATCCGCGTCGGTTTCGCCCGGATAACCAACAATGAAACTGGTTCGAATCGAAACGCCGGGAATTGTCTGGCGGGTGCGTTCCAGCAGCTTAAGAAAGATGTCCGCGGACGCCCCGCGCTTCATGCGTTTCAGCACGGGCGCGCTGGCATGTTGGAGCGGCATATCGATGTACTTCACCAGCGAGGGGTACCGGGCGATGGTGTCGAGCAGTTTTTGGCTAACGCGATTAGGGTAGGCGTAGAGAAAACGAATCCATTTTTCATGCGCCGTTTCAATCCGGGCCAAACGCGCGAGCAGGTTGGCCAACCCGTCCTTCAAGCCGAGATCTTCCCCGTAGCACGTGGTGTCCTGGCCAATGAGATTGATTTCGCGAACCCCCTGGCTGAACAGGCGGGTCGCTTCGGCGATAACGGATTCGAAGCGGCGGCTGCGAAAGGCTCCGCGGTACTGAGGAATAGTGCAGAACGCGCACGGGTGATCGCAGCCTTCCGCAATCTTCATGTATGCGAAGTGCTTAGGGGTGGTGAAAACCCGCGGCGTCTCGTCGTTGTAAAGATAGGGAACCAGCGGCCCTGCCGGTGCGGCAATACCTTCGCACGCGCTAACGATGCCATCGAGCTCATTCGTGCCGACAAGAGCATCGACTTCGGGAAGTTGGTCCTGAATTTCTCCCCGGTAGCGTTCCACCATGCATCCGGCAACCACCAGCCGCTGGGCGCGCCCAAACTTCTTGTACTGCGCCATTTCCAGAATGGTGTCGATCGATTCCTGCTTGGCGGGGTCGATGAAGCTGCAGGTGTTGACGACAATCACGTCGGCTTCGTCCGGCCGGGGGGTCAACTCATGGCCGCGGGCGGAAAGACGGCCCATCATCAC